>CAZDKB010000110.1:0-3084 GCA_964505885.1 uncultured Flavobacterium sp. | reverse complement strand
CAGGAACAATTTCATCTGAGAATTTACCTGCTTGCCAAGCTTCCGAAGACCTTGTGTAAGATTGGATTGCATAATTGTCTTGATCTTCACGAGAGAACTCATATTCTGTAGCACAAGCATCAGCACATACTCCCATAGCAACTTGGTCGTATACATCTACCAATCCATCTTTCTGCATACCATCTTCCATTTTGGCTGGGCCAAATTTAGTCGCGGTTCTTGCATGATAGTAATGAGGAATTGAACTCATATTTTCCATTCCACCTGCAACAACAATATCAGCATTTCCCAGTTGAATTGTTTGAGATGCTAACATAATAGATTTCATTCCAGAAGCACATACCTTATTGACTGTTGTACAAGGAACAGTATCCGGAATTCCAGCAAACATAGCAGCTTGTCTCGCAGGAGCTTGCCCCAGCCCAGCTGAAACAACATTTCCCATAAAAACTTCCTCTACTAGACTGGGATCTAAATTGATTTTATTCAAAGCACCTTGGATTGCTGTCGCTCCTAATTTTGGAGCAGGAACACTGGATAAACTACCCATAAAACTACCAATTGGCGTTCTTGCAACCGAGGCGATTACTACTTCTTTATGACTCATTTTTTGTTTTTGTTTAATCTTGATTTGTACTGCGAAATTACTCAATTTATCGCAATTTCATGGTGATTCTTAAGTTCGAATTTCCCACCTACATTTTTTTAAGTTATGTTTGTGTTCTAAGCCGTCGATATGAGTAATAACGTTAACAAGTTATATAAGCATAATGCCATTATTTATAAGGTTATATTATTCCTTATTACAGCATCCGCTATTGTCTATTTGTTTCCAAAAGGAGGTCAGTTTAAGTATGATTTCACCCAGGGTAAACCATGGCAGTATGATAACTTGATTGCTCCTTTCGATTTTGCTATTGAAAAGACAGAAGAAGAAATTCAGGAAGAGATCAAACGAATCGATGTTGAGGCGAAGCAGTATTTTCTATATGATGAAAAGGTAGTTGATGAGGTAAGTGCTGATTACGATCTAAGGATTTCCATGGCAAGTTCCAATGATTCACTAAGCAACGAGGATGTTGAAACAATGCAACTTCTAGGGAAGTCCATTATCGCTTCCATTTATGATCGTGGATTTATTGAACCTGTAAGTGAGAATAGAATTTCGAGCGATGTGGAGATTATTGCTTTAAAAAAAGACACAGAAGTTCAGGATATTATTTATTCTAGTTTATACAATTCAAGAGATGTGTCCGATCTCATGAGAAGCAGATTAGGACAACAGCCTTATAATTTTGCACAGAGTTTAAATCTAACTATCCTATCGGAAGTCATAAGACCTAATGTTTCTTATGATAGTGAGTTTACACAGAAGGTAATTGATGAAGCTATAAAACAAATTTCTCCTACAAAGGGAATGGTTTCCAAAGATCAGTTGATTATTATAAAGGGGAATATAGTAGAGGGGGAAAAGCTAGCAAAACTGAATTCTTTAAAAAAAGAATCGGAGTCAAAGTTATGGACTCAGGCAAGTTATTATTGGATTGTAATTGGTTATGCAGTCCTTGTGTCTTTGGCTTTACTGATGTTGTTGTTATTCTTGAATAAGTATCGCTCAGAGATCTATCAAAACAATAACAAAGTCACCTTTATTTTCTTCAATGTATCCTTTATGATACTGGTTCAGACTTTGGTAATAAAATACAATTCCGATTACTTATATGTCATTCCTTTAAGCATTCTTCCTATAGTACTGAAAGCCTTTTTTGATGCTAGACTTGGTCTGTTTACTCATGTACTTACTGTATTACTCTTAGGTTTTATAGTGCCTAATAGTTTTGAATTTATTTATTTACACATTATTGCTGGTATAGTTACCATACTAACTGTATCAGAATTATATAAAAGAGCTAATTTATTTATTTCCATTGGTCAGATCACTTTGATCTATATGATCACCTATGTTGCATTTTCTGTAATTAAAGAAGGAAATGCAAATCAGATAAAATGGGAATATTTAATCATGTTCGGAGCCAATGGATTGCTGTCGTTCTTGTCCTTGTTCTTTATTTATATTTATGAAAAGACCTTTGGTTTAGTGTCGGATGTTACTTTATTGGAATTGTCAAACACAAATACTAAACTGCTAAGAGAACTCAATGAAAAAGCTCCAGGAACTTTCCAGCACTCTATGCAGGTTGCCAACTTAGCAGAGGCAGCTGCCAATGAAATTGGCGCAAATTCTATGCTTGTAAGAACCGGTGCACTATATCATGATATAGGAAAGATGTTAAATCCTATGTATTTTATCGAAAATCAGGTTACAGGTGTTAACCCTCACAACGATCTTTCTCCAGTCGATAGTGCTAAAATTATTACAGATCATGTGATTAAAGGAATAGAGTTAGCTAAAAAGAATAATCTTCCTGATCGAATTATCGATTTCATTCGTACCCATCATGGGACCAGTTTGGTATATTATTTCTATATGAAAGAAAAGGATTTGAATGAAGAGGTCGATATAACAAGATTTCAATATAAGGGACCTATTCCTTTTTCAAAAGAAACTGCCATTCTCATGATCTGTGATGCTGCAGAAGCAGCTTCCAAAAGTTTGAAACAACCTACAGCTCAGTCTATTGATGATCTTATCAATAAGATCGTCGAAAAGCAGAAAACCGACAAGCAATTTATCAATTCAAACATCACTTTTAGAGAGATCGAGACAATTAAAAAGGTGATTAAAAGAAAGTTGATGAATATCTATCATTTGCGGGTAGAATACCCTGAGTAAAATTCTATTAAAAAGGATTGAAAAATCTTGCAAGATTGTAAACGGAATCATAAATTTGCACCCGCTATTAAAGCAAATGTAATTTTGTTTTGATAGTTAGCAATTTTAAAACTACTAAAATAGTTTTAGGAGAGGTGGCAGAGTGGTAATGCAGCAGCCTGCTAAGCTGTCATCCTTCGGGATGCCCGGGTTCGAATCCCGGTCTCTCCGCAGAAATTGCCAAGTTCATTGTTTATCGGGGTGTAGCGTAGCCCGGTCATCGCGCCTGCTTTGGGAGCAGGAGGTCGCAG
>CAZDKB010000109.1:0-8086 GCA_964505885.1 uncultured Flavobacterium sp. | reverse complement strand
CTGAATGAATCTCAGGAACTAGGTGCATTCTATTTTTGAGGTTTACTTTCTAAAAGAATAATCTAATTTTCTCCGACATGTTTTAGATAGAAACTCCAGACCTCTTTGGCCACATCTCTACCCAATTCTAAACCAGCCACATTATCGGCTTGAATATGGTATCCTCCCAAAACTCTTGAGATACCCGCCATTTCTGCCGTTTCTGTAAAGGTTGGGAAGTTTAAGGTGATAGTGTCTCCTAAATGCTTAGGTTCTGTTAAGGCACCTGCAACGAGTTGGGCGCTCGATCCAAAGGTGTCACTTCCTGTCCACATTTTTAAAGCTTCACCGCATCCACCGCTGATCGTACTATGACCTGAAACATAACTAGGGAAGGGTGGACATAAAAATGTTTCTGGCGAATAAGGTCTCCATTGATTTCCGTCCATTTCTATCATTCCTTTTCCTTCACCACCCCAGGCTTTGATCTTTTGTTTGTCGTAATACTCATGTACTAGTGCATAAGGTCTAGCATAATCATAGAACATTTTTGAGTCCCATGAGGCGATAAAAGCATCCATGGCTACAACTTGATTATAAAAGTACATTTTCACATCCTCATCTAAGGTATGTTTATCTCTTCTAGAAACGTCTTGAGCGAATTTTAACCAATGTCCCGCTTGCTGTACAGATTGCGGCCCATCTCTCATAAACTCTACTAAGGCTTTTTGATAATCCGTCAAGCTAGCCTGCATATCTATCACCTCTTTGACCTCTTTCTCTAACTGTTCTGATCCGATCATAGGTGGAGGTCCTGGTCTAAATTGATCTCCCGATTTTAAAGCGATAGGTTTTACTTTATCCCAAAACGGAGTGAGGCACCCTGGCGCGAATTTCCCGCCTTTTCCGTCTGAAAAATATTTAGGCTGCCATCTGTTGGCATCCACGTTCTTGTCTGCAGAGTTCACAGGTTCATATCCTACATAATTAAAATAAGCTTCTCCATTAGAACCTTCTTCTTCTCCATACTGATTTGCACCATCTCCTTTTCTGGCTTCTATGACCGCTTTAGCGGCCAAGTTTCCGATTCCTTCAGGAGTATTAGGATCCAAACTTTCGTTGCTAGGATCAAGACCTAGTTCAATCATAAACTTTTCAAATAGAGCCTTGTCTGAATAATAATATTCATTCATGGCACGATAAGCGGCATAACTGATGGCAATTTCTTTATTCTTTAAAGTTCTTTCAGCTTCGGGTCTACGCTCAATATCCTTTAAATAAACTGGAATTGCCTTTTCGTCATATCTAGACCAAGCATCAAAAACTGCTACAGAAATAAGACCTAAATAACGGGAAGTAATGGTGGGTCTAGGTTGAAACCTTTCAGTATCGTTCGCGGTAGCCGTTAAGGCCATTTCACCCCACTTATATGCAATATTATTTTCTCCTTGGGGTTCTGTTTCAATCGATTTGTTCTGGCATCCAATGGCAAGAAATACCATGAATACAACTAGGTAAACTCTTTTCATTTTTAAAAATTTGGCTTTGGTTGATCTTAACTTCTAAGATACAAAAAAAGCACCTCCTTTGAGGTGCTTTTCATTATTATGATTTAGACTGATTATAAGTCAAATTTGATTCCTTGTGCAAGAGGAAGATTGGTTGTATAGTTGATCGTATTGGTCTGACGTCTCATATAAATTTTCCAAGCATCAGATCCAGATTCGCGTCCACCACCTGTTTCTTTTTCACCACCAAAAGCTCCACCGATCTCTGCTCCTGAAGTACCAATATTTACATTGGCAATTCCACAGTCAGATCCTGCGTGAGATAAGAAACGCTCTGCTTCTCTTAAGTTATTGGTCATGATTGCAGAAGACAATCCTTGAGCTACACCGTTTTGTAATTCAATGGCATTTTCTACTCCTCCTGTATATTTCAATAGGTATAAAACAGGGGCAAAGGTTTCATGCTGAACAATATCATAGTAATTTCCAGCTTCTGCGATCGCTGGTTTTACATAACATCCGCTTTCGTATCCTTCACCAGATAAAACACCTCCTGGAACAATAATCTTTCCACCTTCAGCAACCACTTTCTCCAAAGCTGCATTATACATATCTACTGCATCTGTATCGATCAACGGACCAACATGATTATTTTCATCAAGCGGATTCCCGATGCGTAATTGCTTATAAGCAGCAACTAAAGCATTTTTCACTTTATCATACATAGATTCGTGAATGATCAATCTTCTTGTTGAGGTACAACGTTGTCCGGCAGTTCCCACAGCACCAAAGACAGCACCGATGACAGTCATCTTAATATCAGCGTCTGGAGTTACAATGATCGCGTTGTTCCCTCCTAATTCTAATAAGGATCTTCCTAAACGCTCACCCACAGTTTTTCCAACGATCTTACCCATTCTTGTAGATCCTGTTGCAGAAACTAAAGGAACTCTTTTGTCTGTGGTCATAAATTCTCCCACTTCATAGTTTCCTTGAACCAAGCAAGAGATTCCTTCTGGTAAATTGTTTTCTTTAAGAACTTCGGCAATGATGTTCTGGCAAGCCACACCACATAATGGAGTTTTTTCACTTGGTTTCCAAACACAAACATCTCCACAGATCCAGGCTAAAGCCGTGTTCCAAGACCAAACGGCAACCGGGAAGTTGAACGCAGAAATGATTCCAACAACACCTAATGGGTGATATTGTTCGTACATTCTATGACCTGGTCTTTCAGAATGCATGGTCAAACCGTGAAGCTGACGAGACAATCCAACTGCAAAGTCGCAGATGTCGATCATTTCCTGAACTTCTCCTAATCCTTCTTGATAACTTTTTCCCATTTCATAGGAAACTAATTTTCCTAAAGGCTCTTTTAACTCGCGAAGTTTTTCTCCAAACTGACGAACGATTTCTCCTCTTTGAGGAGCAGGCATTGTACGCCAAGTTTTGAAAGCTGCCGTAGCCGCCGTCATTACACTTTCGTAGTCTTTATTCGTAGTGGTTTTTACTTTACCGATCAATTTTCCGTCTACAGGAGAATAACTTTCGATAATATCACCATTGGAGAACCATTGAGACCCCGTTGAGGATCCTTCGTTGATGTCTTTAACTCCTAATTGATCTAAGGCTTCTTGAATTCCGAAATCTGTCATGATTATTGTTTTGGTTCCTGAACTACCAATCCTAAAACATCAGGACGGGACAGGATGAATTGTTTTGATTTGTGGGCGCAATTTACAATAAAGTTTTGCAATAGTAATCAAGAGATTAATCAATTAAATCCTCTTATTTTTGTCTTCAAATGCAAGAGGATATTTTCAATATAGCATCTGAGGAAGAATTTTTAAAGATGAGCTTAAAGGTGTTCAAACATCAGTTTGAGAACAATCCGGTGTATCGCTCATTCTGCGACCTTTTGTATAAGCATCCTAGTGATGTTCAATCTCTAGAGGAGATTCCTTTTTTGCCGATACAATTCTTTAAATCGCACAAGGTGGTTTCTTCTGCTGATGAGATTCAGCAAGTCTTTTCAAGCTCCGGTACAACCGGAAGCATAACCAGTAAACATTTGGTCACGGATCTGTCACTTTATGAGCAGAGTTATTTAAACGGATTCCAACATTTTTATGGAGCTATTGAAGAGTATAACGTATTAGCACTTCTGCCTAATTATTTAGAAAGAGAAGGATCGTCTTTGATCTATATGGTTGATGATCTAATCAATCGTTCTAGGAAACAAGAAAGTGGATTCTACCTTAACAACTTAAAAGCACTAGCAAATAAACTCAAAGAACTAGATGTTAAAGGCGAGAAGATTCTATTGATCGGAGTTACTTTCGCTTTGCTAGATCTGATCGAACAAGAACAATTTGAGCTTAAGAATACCATTGTCATGGAAACCGGAGGAATGAAAGGAAGGCGAAAAGAAATTGTTCGCTATGAGTTACATAAGATCCTTTCTGACGGATTTGGAGTCGATCTGGTTCATTCGGAATATGGAATGACAGAACTTTTGAGTCAGGGGTATTCTAAAGGAAATGGTATTTTCGATTGTCCGCCCTGGATGAAAGTACTCACTAGAGATACTGATGATGCCCTTTCGGTTTTAGATTCTGAAAGAACGGGAGGGATCAATGTGATCGATCTTGCCAATTATAATTCTTGCTCTTTTATTGCTACTCAAGACTTAGGGAAGGTTCATAAGGATGGGACTTTCGAAATTTTAGGTAGATTTGATCATTCAGACATTCGAGGATGTAATTTGATGGTGGTCTGATTATTTTTCCTTCGGTGTAATGAATCATTTTTTTGTTCGACTCTTACATCAATTAAAAATATAATTATGAGAGCATCAATCACCATTTTACTATTGATAATTACGACTTCTGCTTTTGCACAAAAGAACTATTTTACCAAGAAAGGAGTCGTAGCCAAAGGCTATGATGTTGTCTCTTATTTTGAAAATAAGGCTGTACAAGGTTCAGAAGAGTTTTCAACCAAACACGATGGAGTGAGTTTTTATTTTTCCTCTAAAAAGAACCTAGAGCTTTTTCAAAAAGACCCAAAAAAATACATTCCTCAATACGGAGGGTTCTGTGCTTATGCCATGGGAGCCAAAGGTAGTAAGGTGTCTATTAATCCAGAAACCTTCGAGATTAGAGAAGGAAAACTGTACCTTTTCTACAATAAAGGGAAGACCAACACCTTGGATCTTTGGACCAAAGAAGGTGCAGAACAACTCAAAGTAAAAGCCGATAAGAACTGGGCAAAAATTGTGAATTAGACCCAGAAAAGTAGCCGAAAAATAATTTTTCAAGAATCTCGTTATATTTGTAGCCCCAAATTATCTCGAAACTACTAAATATGAAGAAGGTTCTTCTTTGTTTGTGTTTATTATTTCTGATCTCAAAGCTTGAGGGCCAGACTGCAAAACTTGAACAACTCAAGGAAGACCCTGCATTCCTAACTTCTATCAGTGAATTGCTGAATCCTACAGATTCAAGCGCTACTTCTGAAAAGGAAATCATGAATGTTTTTGAAGAGAATTGGACCACCAGATCTTTTAATGCCTTCAAAGATGTTACCCTACAATACCCATTTAAGATCAGTTTTACGGACTCTACTTTTGCTTCTCCTGTAAAGAGAAAGAAGGTTGTTACCTCTCGATATGGTTGGCGTTGGGGAAGACCTCACAGAGGGATCGATATCGATTTGATCACAGGAGATAAGGTCATGGCGATGTTTGATGGAAAAGTTAGGTATGTTAGATACGTTCACGGACATGGCCAAACCGTTGTTGTGAGACATGATAATGGATTGGAAACTATTTATTCTCACTTGTCAAAGCAACTAGTAAAACCGAATCAACTTGTAAAGAAGGGAGATGTGATCGGTAAAGGAGGAAGAACTGGAAATACGAGAGGAAGTCATTTACACTTGACCATTAGTTATAAAGGAGTCTTTATCAACCCAGAATATTTCTTTGATTTTGGTGAAGAAAATAAGGTGCGTGCGAAAGATTTTTGGGTGACAAGAAAATGGACCACTCCTTATCTGCATCGTTCGAGAAGACAATCTAATATTGAGATCGCAAGTACTTTTGAGGAAGCCAAAGAATTCGAAGCGAATCAACCAAAGGTATATGTGGTTCAACGTGGAGACACACTTTCCAAAATATCCCACAAGTATAATATCTCTATAAAAAGCTTATGCCGATCTAATTCTATTCGCAGGAATAGCCTTCTAAAAATAGGACAAAAGCTAATTGTAAGTCCCTAGCAAATCTTGAAGCTTAGTTTAGATTCAAACTATTTCAATAAGTTTGGGTCAAAGTATTGTGAATCAATAAGATTCATTATTGAATATTAATTTACAATCGCCAAGGACATGAAACTAGCTATCATTATTATCAAAAAAGAGATCGTCAAATTCTTTAAGAAACTAGAAGTTTTAGGAAGTGCAGCTTCTTATGCTTTGAAGCACTAAAATTTTATTTGACCTCAAGTTTAATGCTTGCCGATTTTAATTGTTTAGCATTAACTTTTATCTGAGCAGAACCCATTTTGGAATTGCTTTTTACGATAATCATTGCCTTTCCATAGAACAGTTTGACCGAATTGGATTGAAACGGCTCGAAGGATTGAGGATTACCATTACCGACTCCCGCAATCGATACCTGCCCCTTTACAGAAATATCTACCTCATGATCAGCCAATGGATGTGGATTTCCATCTTTGTCTAAAGCTTCGATTAGCAAATAAGACAAGTCTTCACCATCTGCATTGATTTGCCTTCTATCTGCAGTGATCTTTAATTGAGTTGCTTCTCCCGTTGTTTTGATCACCTCTTCACCGATCTTCTGCTTGTCCTTGTAAGCCACGATTTTGATCTCACCAGGTTGATAGATCACATCTTCCCACATCAGTCTAAAACGGTCCACCGAATTTTCGGACAGAGGTTTTTTGCATTTCATTCCTTGAGACTTGCCATTCACAAAGAGTTCTCCGCAATCTCCGTTGGTATATGCAAAAACAGGGATGTTTTCGCCTTCTTTTCCTTTCCAATTCCAGTGGGGTAATAGATGAACGGTGGTTTCTTCAGGTTTCCAATAGCTTTTGTAGAGGTAATATCGATCTTTAGGAATTCCAACCAGATCCACAATACCGAAATAAGAACTTCTAGAAGCTTCTTTATCGGTAAATCCTAGTTCTTTCACGGTTTTGTTATTGTAGGGTGTGGGTTCACCCAGATAGTCAAAACCTGTCCAGACGAATTCTCCAGCGACATAAGATTCTTGCTGTTGCCACATAAAATCATCATCGGCAATTTCTGCCCACCAAGGAGCGTGCAGATCATAAGAACTTACCTGTAAAGACTTGGTAAAATCCGTTTTCTTTTCGGGCAAAGGAAATTCATAAAAACCTCTTGTACTCAAAGTTGAGGCAGACTCACTTATGATGACAGATTTATTGGGTTCTATTTGTCTAGCCAAACTATAGCGTCTTCCATAATTCCAGCTGTGTACATCGTAATAATCAAAATGTCTAAGTTTAGCGCTCTCTTTAGAATCACAGACCAAGGTTGTAGGTCTGGTAGGATCGTATTTGTTTACATAGTTGATCATGGTGTGCAAACGTTTAAATCCGTTATTAATATTCCATTGAACATCTCCTATTTCGTTCCCAACACTCCAAAGAAAGACAGAAGGATGGTTGCGGTCTCTTTTGATGAAGTTTTTGATATTTCTATGTGCAAATTCATCGAAGTTTGTTGTTTCTGTGATGTCTGCTTTGCCATCGTATTTATCGAAGATCTCATTGAAGAATAAGAGCCCCATTTTATCACAAAGTTCAGGAAGTTCAGGTGCTGCAACATTATGACTGTTTCTAATCGCATTCACTCCCATAGACTTCATGATCTCTAACTGTCTTTCCATCGCTCTGTAATTGAACGCTACTCCTAAGGGACCAAAATCACTGTGAAGATTTACTCCTTTCAGCTGAACTCTTCTTCCGTTTAAATGAAAGCCATCATCAGCAGTGAATTGGATACTTCTAATTCCAAATAATTCTTGGGTTTCATCGATCAATTTATCTCCCTCATAAACACTGGTCTTTACCGAATATTGATAAGGATTATTGATATCCCACAGAATCGGATTTGTTAGGGTTTGTGTGGTTTCAAAATCGAATTGAGAATTCGCCAGAATACTATGCTCAACTTCTTTTGAGCTTAGGGCTGTGCCTTGAGAATTAAAAATTGTATGAACAACTCTGATAGTCTTTTTCTCTGCAGTAGTATTGTTGATCTCTGAGCTTACTCTTACTTCGGCATAATTGTCTTTGATGGAAGGAGTTGTGATATAATTTCCCCATATATTGACATGGATAGGGTTTACCGTTCGCAACTCAATCTTTCTGTAAATTCCACCACCAGGATACCATCTGCTATCATGATCGTTTGTATTGGCATGAACGGCTAAAAGATTATCTTTTCCAAATCCGATATGATCTGTAATGTCTAAGTAAAAGGAGTTATATCCATAATCCCACTCTCCTGCACATGTGCCGTTAACATAGATCTTAGGGAATGCCATG
>CAZDKB010000108.1:0-8236 GCA_964505885.1 uncultured Flavobacterium sp. | reverse complement strand
GATGGAGATGGAATTGTAGATTCTGTTGATATTGATGATGATAATGATGGTATTTTAGATACTGTCGAAGGAGAGGTTGCAGATTTTGATGGAGATGGTATCCCTAACTCTTTAGATCAAGATTCTGACGGTGACGGAATACTCGATAATGTTGAAGCCCAGACTAGTGGTGGATATACCGCTCCATCTGGAAATGACACCGATAACGATGGATTGGATGATGCCTATGATGCTACACCTAGTGGTGGTGCCTCTGGTTCAAACGGATTAACACCAGTAAATACAGACTCAGCAACAGAAAGTGTAAGCTTACCCGATTATTTGGATATCGATTCTGATAATGACGGAATTCCAGATAACGTGGAAGCACAAACTACTGTGGGTTATGTAGTTCCTACAGGAAATGTAGGATTAAATGGTGTAGACTCTGCTTATGAGAATAACGATACTTTTACGGCTACAGCTCTGACTCCGAATAATTTTGATGGGACTGATGAGCCTGATTATCGTGATACGGACTCAGATAACGACGCAACATTAGACGAAAATGAAAGTGGAATTACAGCCAATGGCGGTGGAACTGCAGATTCTGATGGTGATGGACTTTTAGATACTTGGGAAGGAGCAGATGCAACCGCAGGTGAAGCTTATGATGTAAATGACGACATCAATGATCCTGTAAATAACTTATTAGACCAAGATGGCGACGGTGGAACCACAGGTGATGTAGATTATAGAGATGTTGCTTCCGTTCCGGATTCTGATGGTGATGGAATTACAGATGATATAGATATTGATGATGACAATGATGGTATTTTAGATACCGTTGAAGATGCAGCAGGAGATGCAGATTCAGATGGAATTCCAAACCGACTGGATATTGATTCTGATGATGATGGTATTCCTGATAATATTGAAGCACAATTAACTTCGAGTTATATCTCCCCTTCTGGTTCTGGTGCAGGAATTACCGATGCCAATGGAAACGGACTAGATGATAACTACGAAACAGCACAAGGGGGTACAGACATTACTCCAGTAAATACTGATCAAATCACTGGAAACAATGCAGATGCCTTACCAGATTATCTTGATACAGATACAGATGGTGATGGAACTCCTGATATAAACGAAAATGGAAATGCAAACTCATTAAGCGGTACCGATACAGACGGAGATGGGTTGGATGATGCCTTTGAAGGTGTTTTAAACGACAACGATGTGAATGACGACATTGACGATCCTACTACTGATTTACCCGATCTGGATTCCGATGTGAACACAGCAGATGGCGCCCAACCCAATGCCGCAGAGTATAATGATGTTGATTATCGTGATATTGATGATGATAGAGCACCTCCATCAGTATCAGGAAATATTCTATGGTTACGCGCAGATATTGGAGTTACAGGTGTTGCGACCGTAACAAACTGGGCGGATCAATCTGTAAGTGCACTAAATGCTACCAATACAGGAAATGCTCCGAATAAATTAGGTGATGGAACTGCAACAGACGGATTAAACTTCAATCCAACAATTAATTTTGTAGAGGCTTCGGGTGAAGACTTAGAGATTACAGGTGGTGGAGTTCTCGGAAGTGCGACAGTTTATAACGATTTGTGGGTTTATGCAGTAACTGCCTCTAATTCTGCTACCAATGCCTCGCATTCATTCTCGAACGCAGTAACTGGGGGTAATGTAGAATTTGAAGTTCCAACAGCCGGTGGTCTATTCTCTTTCGATTCATCTACAGGAACAACTTTAACTGCCACTTCTGGAGCAACTGGAGGCGGATTTAACTTATGGAATGCAGGTACTTCTTCAGGAACCTCTACTCCTTCTGGAACGAATAAAGCATTATACAGAGATGGTCTTTTGATCGGATCGAATACAACGGGTGGTGGTGCTACGTTCACTTCGAATAATAGTTCATCTTTCATAGGATCTGATGCGGGTGGAGCAACATTCTTTGATGGGCAAATTGCCGAAATCCTTGTATTCAAAACAGTACCTTCAAGTGCTGAACAGCAAAGGCTTCAATCTTACTTAGCCATCAAATACGGAATCACGTTAGATCAAACCGATAACGATGCTACTATTGATGAAGGAGATTACGTTATTGAAGGAACTCCAGATGTTATTGTTTGGGATGAATCTGATAACTCGGCATATCATAATGACGTAGCTGGTATTGGTCGTGATGATGGTAAGTTTTTAAATCAGAAACAATCAAGATCTATTAATACAAGTGCTGCTGTCACCATTGGTTTAGATCAGATTGCGGCTAATAACGGATCGAATGGAAATAGTTTTACCTCCAATAATGACTTCTTAATGTGGGGGCATAATGGTGTCGCCATAACAAATGGTAACACCTCTGGTGTCACACTTCTCTGTGAGACTGAATTGCAGCTAGATAGAGTTTGGAAAATCGTAGAGACAGGATCCATTGGTCATGTAGAAGTAGCCATTGATCAATCAACTCTAGATGGAGCTTTAACCACTCCTACTACAGAAGTAATCGTATTTAAAGTTGCAGATGACGCAAACTTTACTACCAATGTAAAACATATTCCAGTTTCAACCAGAACTGTAAATGGAACGGCAAGCTATGTAGTAGACTTCGACTTTAATGGAACAAAATATTTTACCTATTCTGAAGTTCTTGGAATCTTCTGGAATGGAGATTCTAATGCATGGACAGGTGGTGCTGGAACAGCTGGTGCACCTGATGTAGATCCTAGTATTGATGGTGGAAAAGTATTGGTAATTGATGCAGAAACATCAGGAACAAACGCGATAATGACAGCTAGTGCTAATGTGGAATGTTTATGGGTAAAACCAAACTCTAAATTGGTAATTAACAACGATCTGTTCATCGAATTCAATCAAGACTTTATTCTTGAAGGTGAGATACGATTGATTGGAGATGCTCAACTTTGGCAATCACATGCCGGGCTATCCAATGTGCAAGGAAATGGTGTGATCTACAGAGATCAAGAAGCATCCGTTCCAAGTATCTATAGATATCATTACTGGTCTTCTCCAGTGACAGCCGCTTTAGGGAATACAACTTATTCAACTTCTACGGTAATGTTTGACGGAACAACTCCTACTTCAGAAAATTCAGTAATCAAGAATATTAATTGGCAAGATTATAACTTTACGTTAGCCTCATTGAATGGTGCGGCAACAGATCCAATTACCATTGCAACTTGGTGGATTTATTCTTATTTTAACGGAACTTCTAGAGATGATTGGACGCAAAAATTAAGTACGGGAACAATAAATATTGCTGAAGGATTTATTATGAAGAGTACCGGTAGAGCTCCTCAGAACTTCACATTTATGGGGTCTCCTAATGATGGTACCTATACCAAGGTCCTTACACCTGGAACCACTTCTCTACTTGGAAATCCATATCCGAGTGTAATAGATACACAACAGTTTATCTCGGACAACTCTCAAGTAATCGATGGTACTCTATATTTCTGGGAGCATCAAGGAGAAACGACAACCACAGGTCAAGTAGAAGGACATGGTGAGTTTGATTATATCGGAGGTTATTCTCAACGTAATGAAGCTATGGGAGTTGCTGCGAACTCAGTTACAGAGGGGACAGCCGGATTAGGAGAAGGAACCTACAATGCTCCTCCTCAATACATCGCCGTGGGTCAAGGGTTCTTTGCTTCTGTGCCTTCAGATAAAGGAGGTACGTTAACCTTTGAGAATTCTCATAGAACTGCCAATACGAATAACTTCTTCTTTAGAAATAATGATGTACCTATAGATAGTTTACCAAACTTTAAACTAGGTATGGATTACGCCAATGAAAATGGATCTGATCTTCACAGGCAATTGGGGGTAAACTTCAAGAAAGGTCATACCTATGCCTATGAAAATGGTTACGACTCAAGGATCTTTGATTTGCAGCCTACTGATGCATATTGGAATATTCCTGAAGCAGAATCTAACCTAGTCATTGCAGGGGTAGATGAAATAAGTTCAGATCTTGAAATTCCTTTAGGTCTAAATATTGATACAGATTTCCCTGTTTACATAATGATAGACGACAAAAATAAGCTAGATGGATATACCATTTACTTAGGTGACCTGGTCACAGGTAGACTTTATAATTTATCAGATGGGTCTGTAGAATTAGATCTTCCAAGAGGAACTTATTCAGATAGATTTATCATCATGTTTGGTGGAGAAGCCTTAAGTACCAGTGACAATCCATTGTTCCAAGACTTTAACCTTTACATGAATAATTCAACGGATCAGATCATGATCAGAAACAACAATAACTCTGTAATCAAAAAGGTTGAACTGTTCAATATTTTAGGTCAAACAATCCAAACTTGGAATCAGATCGATGCAACGAAAACACAACATGCTCTTGATGTGTTTGTACCAAGTGCATTGTATGTGGTTAAAGTTACCACAGAAAGAGGTGAGATCACCAAGAAGATTGTGGTCGATTAAATTGAATAAAATAATTATCCAAAAACTAAAAGGACTGCTTTAAAGCAGTCCTTTTAGTTTTTCTAAGGTATAATCAATGTCTTCTAGAGTCGTAAATCTGGAAAATGAAAATCGTATTGAGGTTTTGTCTTCATCACCATTTTGTAGGATTTCATTTAATACATGAGAACCAGCATTACTCCCACTCTGGCAGGCAGAACCTCCAGAGGCAGCAATTCCATTAAGATCAAGACTAAACAGTAACATGTCTGAAATCACAGGTAATAATGCATTTAAAATCGTACAACTTCCTTTTTCTAGGTCAGCAGATCTACCATTAAACCGTATGTCTGGATTAATTTCTAGCAATCCTTTCATGAAGTACTGCTTCAATTCTTTCATTTTGGACTTATCTTCTTCCAAAGAAACTACTGCATTTAGCAATGCCTTTTCCATCCCCAGAATACTATGAACATTTTCTGTGCTAGATCTAGCCCCTTTCTCTTGGTCTCCTCCATGCAAAATAGGTTGGATCCCAAATCCTTTTCTAAAGTAGGCAAATCCAACCCCTTTAGGTCCGTGAAACTTATGTGCGCTAGCCACCATAAAGTCAACAGGAATCTCTTCTACATCAATTCCATAATGCCCAATAGCTTGAACAGTATCTGAATGGAATAGTGCCTTATGATCTTTACATAACTGAGCTACCTTCTTCCAATCTAGAATATTACCAATCTCATTATTGATATACATTAAACTAACAAGAGTCTTTTCATCAGAAGATACAAGTAACTTTTCTAAATGATCAATATCTACATCTCCGTATTCGTTTACATCGACATAAACAATGTCAACATTATGGTCTCTCGATAAGAAGTCATTCGTATGAAGCACCGCATGATGCTCTATTTTGGAACTAATAATTCTTCGTACTCCCAAATTCAGAACAGCATTATACAATATAAGGTTATCCGCTTCTGTACCACCCGCTGTAAAAATGATCTCAGATGCCGAAGCGTTTAATACTTTAGCAATGTTCTTCCTTGCATTCTCAACAACATTTTTCGCCTTTCTACCATACTGATGAGTTGAAGAAGGATTTCCAAAGTTTTCTTGCATGGAAGAATACATGAGCTCTATGACCTCTTTATCTATAGGTGTGGTCGCTGCATTATCTAAGTACACTTTATTCATGATGCAAAAGTATTCAATTCTTAAGACTTGGGATTTTGGTAGATATAAACTTCGGTAGCTCCTAATCCATATTTCTGATAAGAGGCATCATAAAACTTAACTGGATATTTCTTTAAAAGAAACTGCAATTCACTTTTTAACACTCCTTCTCCCACTCCATGAATAAAAACAATTTTTGAAAATCTTTTAGAAATGGCAAATTCTAATTTTCTCTTTGCTGTTTCTAATTGAAGATTCAACATATCGTAATTATCCATATTTTTTGTTGAATCTACCAATTGATTGATATGCAAATCTACTTCAAAAACAACTTCATTCTTGTCTTTTGATAGGACTCCAGACTTTTTCTTGTTAGATCTTAACTTCTCTTTTAATAGTTTATTATTAATATCAGAGAATCTGCTTAATTCATATTGATCCTTGTTATAAGAAACAAGTTCATTTTGTTTAAAATGATATCTCATTCCTTCTTGATCCTCGATCTCTACCAGATCATCGACGAAAGACACAATAATACCTGTTAGGGTATCATCCAGAACCGACACTTTAGAACCAATTTGAAAACGCATTCTTAACCTTTAATTAATGACCTAATTTTATAGTCTAAACTAAATTTGTAGCAAAAATAAGAAGATGATCAAGACTGATCCTACCCGAGTAAAAGATTTCTTTGAACGCAGTTATAAGAATCGATCTATTGATACCGATAGAAAGACTCTTTTAGATAGGATTGCACAAAGTATTGCAGAGGTTTACATTACAAATAAAGGTCATGTAAGCGTTAATTTCATCTGTACACATAACTCAAGAAGAAGTCAGTTAGGTCAGGTTTGGGCATTCTTTGCATCCAAATATTTCAACTTGGATGTTACCTCTTATTCTGGTGGAACAGAGGTTACGGCTTTTCATAGAAATACAGTGAGAACTTTAAAAGAAGTAGGATTCACATTCGATGTTCAAGAATTCTCTCATCAAAACCCTGTTTATCAAGTTTCTTTTGGAAGTACAACCGATTATATTCTTGGTTTTTCTAAAACTTATGATGACGAGATTAATGAAAATCCGTTTATTGCAATAACAACCTGTAATAGTGCAGATCAGAACTGTCCTTACATAGCGGAAGCCATAAAGAGATTCCACTTACCTTTTGTAGATCCAAAGCACTCTGATAATTCTCCTCAACAAGAGGAAACTTATTTAGCTACTAACAGAGAAGTCGCTTCTGAGATCTATTATATTTTTGAAAAGGTAAAGGCATTAGTCTAAACTAAATTTCGATAGACTTGTCATAAGGAATGCTCTTGAGAATATGACTTAAGGCATTAATCCGAGCTTCTGTCTTACGATTCGCTTTTATCACCTTCCATGGAGATTCTTCTGTATCTGTTTTAGCGAACATCGCATCCTTATAACTGGTATACTCATCCCAGAGTTCTTGTGCTTTCTCATCAACAGGAGATAGCTTCCACTGTTTCAAGGGATCATTCTTGATATCATGAAAACGTTTGGCTTGCTCTCTTTTAGAAATTGACATGTAGATCTTCACAACGTAAATACCTGATTCTAAAATCATTCTTTCTACCTCATTCACTTGGTTCATGAAGATTTCATACTGTCTTTGGGTACAAAAATTATTTACGGGTTCTACCACGGCTCTATTGTACCAACTTCTGTTAAAGAACACCATTTCACCAGCTTTTGGCAATTCGTTGATATATCGTTGAAAATACCATTGAGTTTCCTCATCTTCCGTTGGCTTTCTCAAAGCAACAATACGTGTATGTCTTGGATTGATTCGCTCGGTTATTCTTCTAATAGCACCACCTTTACCCGCAGCATCTCTTCCCTCGAATAAAACTACGATTCTCGCGTCTGTCTCAATAGCCCATGTTTGCAAACGAATCATCTCTATTTGCAATTTCTTGAGCTTTCGTTCATAATCTATATAACGTAAAGCTCTATCAATGTTAACCGGTTCTTCTGATAGCAGAGTGACCAGTGCTTTTTTACTATTGAGTTTTTTCAACTCCTGTTCGTCTAATTTTCTTTCCATATTAATCGATTTGGAATGCAGACCTATAGTATCGCATCACCACGTTAGGATCTGGTGTTAAAGTGGTTAAAGCTTCATTCTTTCCATCATAATCAAACTTTGATAGCACATATCTCATGGCCTCTAATCTCGCTACCTTTTTATCGTTAGATTTTATAATCATCCAAGGACAATAAGATGTATGTGTTTTGCTAAACATCTCTTCTTTATAAAAACTATAACGATCCCAAAGTTCTTGACCTTTTTTATCTACAGGACTAAATTTCCATCGTTTTAAAGGATTGTCATTTCTACTATCAAATCTTCTTAGTTGCTCTTCTTTTGAAATAGATAACCAGAATTTCATGACTATCATTCCATCTTCATACAGCATATGCTCAAATTCTGGAACCTGTACCAAGAATTCTTTGTACTCATTCTCAGTACAAAAGCCCATAACTGGTTCTACTACTGCTCTATTATACCAGCTTCTATCAAAGAATACGATTTCTCCAGGATTGGGAAGTTCTTTTATGTAACGCTGAA
>CAZDKB010000107.1:0-8435 GCA_964505885.1 uncultured Flavobacterium sp. | reverse complement strand
GACCCCGGCAGGATTCAAACCTGCAACCCTCAGAGCCGAAATCTGATATTCTATTCAGTTGAACTACGGGGCCTAATCTTTTGTTTGATAAAATCTCTTCCTATCCCAGATTTTAAATACTTTTCTCTTTCTCGAGATTCTTTTCTAGTTTCATAAACTTCTTTATAAACAATCCTCCAAGGCATAAAAGCCTTTGTTGATCTGCTTTGACCAGAATTGTGCTCTTTAACTCTTCTTTCTAATTTATTCGTTAAACCAGTATAAGTTCTCTTAAATTTATCACTGTAGAGCACATATACTGTGTACATATCTTATTCTATTCAGTTGAGCCCTGCCTGCGGCAGGCAGGTACGGGGCCTGTTTATTTATGCTAAATGTTTCCGTACGATTCCAGATATCGTTTTCCCGTCGGCTTGTCCGGCTAGCTGTTTAGAGACAATTCCCATCACCTTACCCATGTCCTTCATTCCTTCTGCCCCCACTTTTGAAATAGTTTCAACTACTACCTTTTCTATCTCTTCTTCTGATAACGCTTCCGGTAAGAACTTCTCTAATATAGCAGCCTCAGCTAATTCTGGATCTGCTAGATCTTGCCTACCCTGTTTCACAAAAATATCTGCACTGTCCTTTCTTTGTTTTACCTGCTTTTGAACAATCTTCATTGCATCCTCAGAACTTAATGAATGATCAGCTCCTGCTGTTTTCGCCAGCATAAAAGCAGTTTTTAGTGCACGCAATGCTTGCAAAGCAACTGTATCTTTCGCTTTCATAGCTGCTTTCATTTCTTCCATAACCTGTTTTTCCAAGCTCATATCTTTTTGATTTTTGTGAAGTTCAAATATACAATTCTTACTAAGATTTCTTCAGTTTTCTCAAGTACAAGACCTTTTTATCATAATCAATAATAGCCTTTCCTGCTTCTAGTACATCTGCACCAATAATACCATGAACAGGCTCTGCTTTTTGCTGTTCCAAGGCCGAATTAACATGCTGAAGATCAAACAAAACAAGATCTAAGTTTTTCATCTTCCACTTTCCTATTATCAATTCATTTCCTTCAGATTGTTGAGTTTCCATATCCGTTGCACCCGCACCTGCTGCTTTGGTTTCACTTTCCTCTGCTGTTAATTTGAATTGCTCAATTAGATCCATTCCAACACAAGAGTTTGAAGCACCTGTATCCAGTATAAATCGTCCTTTTACTCCATTTAATTTTGCTTCCAGCTCTAAATGATTTGTGATGATTTTTGTCAACTTGATTCTCTGATATTTCTTCTTCTCTAGGATCTTTTTTAGGCTACTCATGCTTGCTGAATTGATTCATATTAAAAGGTGGACAAAATTACTTCATTCTTAGAGAACTAAATACATTTAGTAAGACAAATAAATCCTAAATTTGTGCTTTTATCCCCAACTACATGATTACTGATACCCATACACACCTTTACTCAGAGCAGTTTGATGATGATAGAGCTTTGATGATGCAAAGAGCCTTTGATGCAGGTGTACAACGTTTTTTTATTCCAGCAATAGACAGCTCCTACAACGAGCGAATGTTTGATTTAGAAAAGAATTATCCTGACCATGTTTTTCTGATGATGGGATTACACCCAACATCTGTTCAACCGAATTACAAAGAGGAACTCGCAATCGTAAAGGAATGGATCGATCAACGTGATTTTTATGCCATTGGAGAGATTGGAATAGACCTTTATTGGGATCAAACCTATTTAAAGGAACAACAAGACGCTTTTAGAACTCAAATTAACTGGGCTAAAGAAAAAGGTTGGCCTATCGTTATTCATTGTAGAGATTCTTTTGATGAAATTTTCGAAGTATTAGAGGACGAGAAAGACGAAAAACTCAGAGGAATCTTTCATTGCTTCACCGGAACGCTGGAGCAAGCCAAACAAGCAATTTCTTACAATATGAAACTCGGGATTGGTGGGGTAGCTACGTTTAAAAATGGGAAAATTGATAAATTTCTAGATCAAATTCCTTTAGAGCATATTGTTCTAGAAACGGATTCTCCATACCTAGCTCCAAAACCTTATCGTGGAAAAAGAAATGAAAGTAGTTATATAACTAATGTCATCGATAAATTGGTTGATATATACGGACTCACATTCGATGAGATTTCCGAAATTACCACTCAGAATTCAAAAGAAGTATTTGGAATTTAAAACCACATATTACAAGACACCCATAGGAATAGCTGAAATCGTTGGAAACGATGATGGAGTTCAATCGATCTCTGTAATGGATGATGATAAAGATTTATCTACTTCGCTCGAAATAACGAATGGAATCCCGGAATGTCTTCAAGATTGTATAACGCAATTAGAAGAATATTTCTCGGGTGAAAGAACTGAATTCGATTTAAAACTAAACCCCCAAGGAACCGATTTTCAAAAAAAGGTTTGGAAAGAATTATTGAATATCCCCTTCGGTAAAACTCGCACTTACTTAGAGCAAACAAAGAAAATTGGAGACCCCAAAGCCATCAGGGCGGTTGCCTCAGCTAACGGTAAAAACCCATTATGGATCGTGGTTCCATGTCATAGAGTTATTGGATCTGATGGATCACTTACAGGTTATGCGGGTGGAATTTGGAGAAAAAAATGGCTCTTAGAACATGAAAGTCCGGTAAAGCAACAGTCCTTATTTTAGACTAATTTTAATATTCCTACGTTTGTAGATTATGATCAAAAGGATTGCTCTTTTGCTACTTTTCTTTAGTGGAGTTTTTGCTTACTCGCAAACTACCTCATTGGACTTTCGATCTGTAAAAGTGATTGTTACGAAAGATACTGTGAGATTTGACTCCGTTCCAATCAATCCACAACGGTTCAAGATAAAAGATATTCAGCAGCAGATCATTCCTCCAACCCAGTATGAGGTCTTGTTTTCCGATGCTACTCTCATCATTAATTCGAAGAAATATCAAGAAATCACTATCGAGTATTTTAGGTTTCCGAGTTTTTTGACCAAAACCTATAGTCCTTTTGACAAAAGATTAATAGTCCCCAATAATAGCAACACAGGTAAACTATATAGTTTAACCACCAACAAAAAGGCAACAGATCTTAAACTCTTTGACGGGCTCAAAACCAATGGTTTTATTACTCGTGGTTTAACAGTCGGGAACAATCAAAGTACAGTTGCCAACTCCTCCATGGATTTGAATATCGAAGGAAAACTATCCGATAAGGTATCGATCCGAGCCAATATATTCGATACTAATATCCCTATTCAAGAAAATGGATATACACAAAGCATCACGGACTTTGATCGGATTTTCATAGAACTTTTTAGCAAAGACTGGCGAGTAAAAGCAGGAGATGTTAGCCTTTCTAATGATGATAGCTTTTTCATGACCTTCGACAAGCAGGTCGCTGGTTTAGAGGTAGAAGCAAATGTAAACGAGAATACCAATCTTTTAGCTTCAGGAGCTGTGGTAAGAGGTCAGTTTACAGCTTATAATTTCGTGGGTGTGGAAGGTAATCAGGGTCCTTATAAAATATTTGGCCCTAATAACGAGGCTAATTTTGTAATCATTGGAGGAAGTGATCGAGTTTTTGTCAACGGCTCTCCAATTGAACGCGGCCCAGACAAAGATTACATGATAGATTATAATATTGGTGAGATCAGGTTCAATACTCGGTTTCCCATCACAAACGACATGAGGATTCGAATTGAATTTCAATTCTCAAACCGAAATTATAATCGGTTTATCACCTTTGAAAAAGCCAAATACACGGGTGAAACCTTCAATATTGCTGGATATTTCTACAGTGAAAATGATGTAAAGAATCAGCCTATCCAGTTGAGCATTACTCAAGAACAAGAGGCTATTCTGTCTAACGCAGGTAACAACCCAGATCTGATGGTTGCAGAAAGTGCTTTCCCAGACACTTTCAATCCCAATAAGATCCTTTACAGAAAAATTCAAATCGGTTCAATCGATGTATTTGAATATAGCACCAATGACAATGAAGAACTCTTTAATGTGACCTTTACAAATGTTGGAGCTAATCAAGGAGATTATGTGTTAGACCAAACTCTTGCGAATGGAAATGTGTTTAGCTATGCAGGAAGTAACTTAGGAGATTATGATCCTATTGTTCAATTGATCGCGCCTGTAAAACTGCAGGTCGCTGTTGTCGATGGGAAATTTAACCCAACAGAAAAAACTAGTATTTCCGCAGAACTAGCTTTTAGTAATAATGATCAAAATTTATTCTCAGATATTGATAATGATGAAAACAAAGGGGTAGCTACCAAGATCAACTGGAAACAACAACTCACAGACAAAAAATGGAAATTAGAATCTAACGCCGACTTCCTATACATTCATGAAAACTTCAATACCGTACAAAGATTTCAAGCCGTCGAGTTCAATAGAGATTGGAATTTATTCAACCCTAGAGGAAACCAGCAACAAATTGGCCTCGGTTTGTCTTTAAAGAATAAAGCGAATTATACAAGTTATAACTTTCAACAATTAGAATTCTCAGACAACTACAAAGGATTAAAGCATATTCTGAGATCTAATATGAAACTCGATAGCACTTCAATCTTTATCAATTCGAGCCTCTTGCAGAACGATTCTGAAATTCAAGACAATACCTTTCTTAGAATATTAGGAAGAATAGAACATAGTTTCAAAAAATCATGGGTAGGAGCCTTTGTCAATATGGAATCTAATGATGGTGAATTAAAATTAAATCAACAGAAGGTCTTGACAAACCACAAATATCAAGAATATGAATCTTATTTCGCCGTTGGGGATAGCACAAAGGTCTTCGCAAAAATTGGAGTGAATTACAGAAACAACGATAGTATAAGAGACAACCGATTTACTGAAATCAACAACAGAAAAACTCTATATATAGATAGTAAAATCGTACAATCAGATAGAACCAATCTTTCTTTATATGCCAATTATCGAATCACACAAAACGCGTTTGCAGCAGATGAAAAAGCATTGAATTCGAGGATTGTTTACAATCAAAGATTCTTTAATAATTTCTTGACTGTTGGAACTAGATACGAAACCTCATCTGGAAATGTTGCTCAGCAAGACTTTGTATACATCGAGGTAGATACAGGTCAGGGAGTTTATACCTGGAATGACTATAACAACAACGGGGTTCAGGAGTTTGATGAATTTGAGATCGCTCAATTTCAAGATCAAGCGAATTATCTTAGAGTACCTTTACCTAACCTGCGTTTTTTACCTACGCAAAGAGCACTAGTGAATCAGTCGATCACGTTAAACGCAAAACAATGGCAGAATAAAAAAGGGTTGAAAAAACTGCTTTCGCATTTTTCAAATCAGTTCTTTTTATCCATGGATAATGAGCAAGAAAGAGCGGGAAATTCATTCAATTTGAATCCTTTTGATCTCAATGAGGAAAAGCAAATCAGTCTAAATTTTAGCTTGAGAAACAATCTGTACTTCAATAGAGGTTTGCAAAAGTATAGTACTACATATACTTACGGAAATTCTGAGAATAAGCAACAATTCTTAATAGGAAATCAAGAGGTTGATACAAAAATTCATCAGATTGATTTTGTTCATAGAATTGGGAAATTTTGGTTGCTTGAAATGCTCGCTAAACTTTCCGAGAATGATCTTCAAACCGAGAATTTTGCCAATCGGAACTTTGAGATAGACGAAGCCGAGATAAGACCTAAGATCAGCTTTGAGGCTAATTCAAATCATAGATTTTCGGCTTTTTATCAATATAAGAACAAAGAGAATCAACTACAAGATTTTGAAAAATTACAACAGCAAAAACTAGGGCTTGAGTATTTCTATACTGGCAAAGAGAAGGCTCAGTTTAATGTTAGTTTTAATGCCTTCTTTAATGATTTCAGCGGAGATGCAAATTCTCCAGTCGGATTTCAAATGCTGGAAGGATTGCAAGTAGGGACCAATTATACCTGGAGTTTGTTATGGAATCAAAAGCTGAATTCCTTCCTAAATCTTAACCTCAATTATAGAGGGCGTAAAAGTGAAAATGTACGCACAATTCACACGGGAATCGTTCAACTAAGAGCTGTGTTCTAATTAAAATAATTGATATATTCGTCACCATAAAAAATATACTATGAGAAAATTACTTCTTGCATTATTACTATGCACTTCTATTCTAGGATTTGGTCAGGAAAAAGAAATTGAATTCCCACAAGACGTTGATAAAAAACATGAACTTACCGCGAACGCTCTTACATTGATCGTTTCAGAGTGGATTGATGTATCTTATGAATACTTAATCAACGAAGAATCTTCTTTTGGTGTGGATCTTCAATTTGGACTAGACAGTAACGATGATTTTGATTCATATAGAACCTTTTCAATCACCCCAAACTACCGTAGATATTTTTCTAATAAATATGCTCGCGGTTTCTTTGTAGAAGCCTTTGGAATGTTGCATACCTATAATGATTTCTACAATTATGACTTTATCAACAATACTTATTCTGAAGACACAGTTACCGACTTCTCTTTGGGAATATCAGTTGGTGGAAAGTGGGTCACAAAAAGTGGATTTGTAACAGAGGTCTTTGCAGGGATTGGAAGAAATCTATTTAATAATGACGACGATCTTATTGAAGTTGCAGGTAGAGTTGGTATCTCGCTTGGTTATCGATTCTAGATTTCAGAAAACATCTACGTTTTCTTATATTTAATTACACTAAGTAGTGACGTCTGCACGTTATACTTAGTGTAAATTTTATTCTATGAAAAAATTAATACTTGTAATATGTCTCTTGTCGATAGGAACCTCCTTTGCTCAAAAAGAGATCAAACTGAACATATTTGATGCATTGGCTTTCAAAACATTGACAGTTTCTTACGAGAATTACTTCTATGAGCAGACTTCGGTCGGAGTATCCGCTCTGTTTAATTTTGAAAGCGAAAGTTCTGATTTTAGATATACTGAAGACCAAATGTATACCGCGTTTGTGAGACACTACTTTTCTACTGAAAGTTTATGGAATCTTTTTGGTGAATTGTTCTTGGGTTATAATGAAGGTATTTCTGGATACAACGAAACAACAGGAACACCTTTGGAATATTCAGATGGAGCTTTAGGATTAGCCGTTGGATATAAATATGTCTCTTCAGGTGGATTTACTGTTGATCTACATGGGGGATTGGGAAGAAATCTCTTTGCTGATGATTCCCCAAGAATTGTTCCTAGAGTTGGAGTGAACGTTGGATTCCAGTTTTAATCGTAATATATAAACTTGGTTTCCACTTCGTGAGAAGGTGTTTGATATGTCATGGTTAAAGGATAACCACTATTGTTATATGTGTACTCATAGGTTATTGTACCTCCTGTCCAATTCGATAAATTAAATGTAGTTGTTCTAGACACAACATTGTTTGCAGACCTATACTTCAAATTCCACTGCTCCCAGCTCAAATCTAACATGGTATGATAATAACTGACTAAGGCAATTTGATTATGACCTTTTTTATAAGGATTTATCTTATCATCATAAGTGTAAGCAGTAGTATTATAGGTTTCTAACTGACCCGTTGTATCATCAATAGATTTTGCTTCAATATAAATAATATTATCTCCGTCATATTCAAATATTTTTTGATTTGCTAAGATGGGATTCGTACTTATATCCCGATAATACTCATACTTAATAAGTTTGTTATAGGTATCATCTTCAAACTCATAGATGATTCTGGCATCCCATGCTTGTCTGTAATGAATGATTATATTTCCATCGTATTCCAATTCATTTCCATTGATTCTTATGAGAACACCATTATCTGAATATTCCATATGAGGGTAACACCCGGGAAGATCGCTTACATTAGTAATAGGACGACAAGAAAGCAAATCATCCCGAGTATAAGAATAGCTTCTTTTCACATCATCAAACTCGGTAGTAGAAATATTTCCAAGAATTACATCCAGGATCTTTCCATCAGAATTAAAGGATGCTCTTTTTACAACGTCAATAGACTCTATCTCTCTTCTTACTTCTTTTAAGGTTAGATCATTCGTAGGTAATAAGAAGTCCTGTTTCTCACAATTTGAGAAACTTATCATCATAAAAGACAGGAAAATAATTCTGTATATATTCTTCATAGCAAACAGATAATTTACCCTCTAATATAATAAATATTAGACACTTATTAATTGTAAAAGAAAATCCCCACGCTATACGTGGGGATTTATTATAAGCTTACTTGGTTCTCATCAACCAAGTTCTAATATCAACTTCTTTCTTGATGATTTCTCTTAGGTCTTCAATTTTAACCCTCTGTTGCTCCATGGTATCTCTATGGCGTATGGTTACGGTTTGATCTTCTAATGTGTCATGATCTACAGTAATACAGAATGGAGTACCCGCTGCATCTTGTCTTCTATAACGTTTACCAACGGCATCTTTCTCATCAT
>CAZDKB010000106.1:0-8444 GCA_964505885.1 uncultured Flavobacterium sp. | reverse complement strand
GTGAATACAGATCTAGGTTATTTTGACAATATCATACCATGTGGAATCCGAGGAAAGGCTGTGACTTCTTTAGAGGCAGAATTGAACAGAAAAGTAGATCTTGAAGAAGTAAAAGCTAAGATCTTAAAACACTTTAAAGAAGAATTTGAAGTTGCTGAATTCTTATCAGAAGTCGAGCTTTAATTGAGTCGGCAATAACTTAAACGACTTTCTGTGATAGATTGTAGCTCCATGTTTTATAATGGCAGCACGATGCTCTTTAGTAGGATATCCTTTATTCTTTTTCCAATTATAAAATGGAAACTCCTCATGAATCTTTTCCATAAAATCGTCTCTGTAGGTCTTTGCTAAGACTGAGGCTGCCGCAATACTCTTAAACTTGGCATCTCCTTTGACAATAGTCTCAAAGGGAATGTCTTTATAAGGCTTGAATTTATTTCCATCAACTATGATAAACTCGGGATCAATAGACATCAGTTCAATAGATCGATGCATTCCTGTGAGTGAAGCTTGAAGAACATTCAAAGTATCAACCTCCTCGTTATGTATAAAAGAAACTCCGTAAGCAATGGCTTCTGCTTCAATAATGGGTCTTAATATTTTTCGTTTTGCTTCTGATATCTGTTTAGAATCGTTCAAAAGTTCGTGATGAAAATCTGGAGGCAAAATCACTGCTGCCGCTACAACCGGACCCGAAAGACAGCCTCTTCCGGCTTCATCAGTTCCCACTTCCAGTTCAAATCCGCTGTAATTACTTTTTAGCATATGGCAAATTAACATTTTTGATGATAATTATTTGAATTCATTTACGTTTAAAAGTTTACTTTTGCCCTTGAATCGGTACATACGAACCCTAATTACATTAAGTTTAAGAACCCTGGAGCACCCATCTCTAACATATAAATTTAAGAGCGTCAAATCTCATTTGAAGGTATTCTTCTTTTTATTATTTGCCATATGTTCTGTGCAGTTAGGCTATTCACAAGTGCTTAAAAAGAAGTTGACACAGAGAAGACAGACAAGTTTTCCTCAAGATACCTTGTCCAACAGAAATCAAGGGAGCACAAAAGTGAACTTAGATGGCACTACAAAATGGACAGATTATAAGATCATTTCTGCATTTAGAGATACCACTTATATTGATACTACTCTGACCATACAAAAGCATTACAAGTTTAATTTTCGACGAAAAGATAATTTTGAGCTTTTACCCTTTCACAATATTGGTCAAACTTTTAATAGTTTGGGTTATAGTTTTGACAAAGCTCCCCAGTATCCTGATATTGGTTTTAGAGCCAAGCAATTCTTCTATTTGAATGAAGATGAAATAGATCATTATGATGTTCCAACACCAACATCTGAGATCATGTTTATGACCACCCTAGAACAAGGTCAATTTTTGGAGTCTTTCTTTACACTGAACTTTTCGAAACGATTCAATGCTTCTGTAGAATATACAGGACTCAGGTCTTTAGGGAAATACAGAAGATCTTTAGTAAGTCAAGGAATCTTTAAGACCACATTTCGATATGAATCGAAAGAAGGGCAATATACTCTCAAAGGACATCTGGCCACACAGGATCTTTTAAATGAAGAAAGTGGTGGATTAACGGCCACAGCTCTTGAAGCTTTTATTTCAAATGATGAGAATTTTACAGACAGAGCTAGGATGGATGTGAATCTTACAGAAACTGAAAATTCTTTAGAAGGATCAAGAATTTATCTGACACATGATTATAAGATTTTATCTTCTAAAAAAGACTCACTAAATAAGAATGACTTTACCAATCTTAAAGTTGGACATACCTTTCTATCTGAAGGAAAATTCTATGAGTTTAGACAAGGGGCCTCCAATACCTTTTTAGGGACTCCTGACATCACGGGAGCTATTAATGACAAGGTAGAGAGCAGCTTTGTGAAGAATGAGTTCTTTTTGGAATTCAATTCTAAGTATATCTTAGGAAAGTTTAGAGTGAAGTCTAGCTTAATGAGTTATACCTATGGCTATGATGAGATCTTTAACCAAGCTGGTGGATTAACCACAAGACAATTAGAAGGAAGCGGAGCTTCATTTGGCGCAAATTGGAAAGCAAAGGTTAAGAATATAGAGTTAGACGCCACAGGAGAAATTGTTCCTGGGAATGGTCGATTGTCTGGAACAAATCTTCAAGGGAAATTATCGTACAAAAAGGATAGTGTTTTTGAGATCAAGGGAAGTTTATTACTGAATTCAAGGTCTCCAAATTTCAACTTCATCCTGCATCAGAGTTCTTATAACGAATACAATTGGTTCAACACTAATTTTGATAATATTAGAACTCAGGATCTTGGTTTCCAATTTGATTCTAAATGGGGAAATGCATCTGTGAATCTGACGAATATTGAGAACTACACCTACTTTGCTCAAGATGCAAATGGAATTGCCACACCGAATCAATCTTCAGAAAATGTCACTTATCTTAAGGTGAAATTATCGAGAGAATTCTCTTATAATAAGTTTGCCTTAGACAATACGATTATGTATCAAAATGTGAGCGGTGGAAGCTCTGTATTCAGAGTTCCAGAATTGGTCACAAGAAACACATTGTACTATTCTGATTACTGGTTCAAAGGAAAACCCATTAAAGTTCAGATAGGTGCTACTTTCAAGTATTTCTCTAAGTTTAGAGCTAACGCCTACAATCCACTACTTGCAGAATTCGTTGTTCAAGATGATACAGAAATAGGATTCCCAACGGTAGATCTTTTCTTCAACGCACAGGTAAGAAGGACGAGAATTTACTTTAGGTTTGATAACTTCTCTTCTAACTTTTTCCAAAAGAATTACTTCTCTGCACCTAACTATCCTTATAGAGACTCTGTCTTGCGATTTGGCTTGGTGTGGAATTGGTTTATTTAGGTGTTGGCTGTTGGCTGTTGGCTGTTGGCTGTTGGCTAAAACTTATCATTCAACTAAAAAAATCAACAGATCACCAAATAAACTTTTCAACCAAAAAAAACATCAAATTAACCAATCATCAAATTTTCAAATTAGCTAATTGACGCATTAAAGGACTTTGATCATCCAGGGTAAGAACCTTCCAGGTATTGAACTTTCTTCTTCTCTAAACTTTTTAAACCCATATTTCTCATAGAAGCTTTGTGCATTAGGGTCTGATAAAACCGACATGGACATACATTCTTTTTGATTAGCTCGATACAATGCATGATCCAGTAGTTGTTTTCCAATCTTCTTTCCCATGAACTTCGGAGAGATAAATAAAAACTCTAAAACGGATTGTTGAGAAACAAAACTCAGACCTGAAAAACCCAAAATCTCATCTCCATTTACAAACTTGTAAAACTCCCATTTATTCAGTCGTTCTAAAGTGATGGTAAGGTCTTCTTTCCAGCTATCTATTTGTTCTTGGGAATAACCCCATGAAGCTTTCGACTCAATCGCTATTTGAGTCAGCGTATCGGCATCTCGAAAATCTGCCTGAAGTATCATTATTTCTTAACCAGTTGTCTGATCTTGATCCTGAAAGCTGCAAAGATCAACGTGGTGAAAGGCGACATCCAGTTGAAGAATGCATAAAAGAAATATTCACCTACACCTACATTCAACACATCTGATTGGTATGCACCACAGGTATTCCAAGGAATCAACACCGAAGTAACAGTTCCAGAATCCTCTAGAGTTCTACTCAAATTCTCTGGAGCCAATCCTCGATCTTCATAGGCTTTTTTAAACATCTTTCCAGGAATCACCAATGCTAAATATTGATCTGAGGCGATCACATTCAATCCTAAACAACTCACTACTGTACTTGCAAATAAACCAAATACAGATTCTGCTATCGATAATAATTCCTTGGTAATCTTAGCTAAAGCACCAATAGCATCCATGACACCTCCAAATACCATAGCACAGATGATCAATAGGATGGTCCAATCCATCCCTATCATTCCTTTTGCCGTGAATAGTTCTGTTAAAGCAGCACTGTCTGTTTCAATACTCGTGGAGACAAATACCGAAGAAATAACAACTCCTATATTAGATCCAGAATCGGATAATTGATTCAATACATCCGTCTGAAATATCAAGGCAAAGACTCCCGCAAGAACTACCCCAATCGTCAGGGCAATTAGAGGTTTTGTTTTCATTACAATCAAGGCGATTACCACCAATGGAACAACAAATAACCAAGGAGTAATATTGAACGTATTATCAATAACTGTTAATAGATTACTTACGTCGGCATCTCCATTTGCATCTACTGTAAACCCAAGGATCGTAAAGATGATAAGTGCAAGAGTAATCGTTGGTACCGTAGTATAGCTCATATACTTAATATGAGTAAAAAGATCTGTACCAGCCATGGCAGGTGCCAAATTGGTCGTATCACTTAAAGGAGACATTTTATCACCAAAATAAGCTCCTGAAATTACGGCTCCAGCAATCATACCTGTTGGGATTCCCAAGGCAGATCCAATTCCGATCAAGGCAATACCGACTGTAGCCGAAGTAGTCCAAGAACTTCCAGTTGCTATTGAGATAATCGCTGCAATAACTACAGAAGCTGGTAGAAATATTTCTGGACTCAAGACTTGTAATCCGTAGTAGACCATAGCAGGGATGATCCCGCCAACAAGCCAAGTTCCAGCCAGAGCTCCCACAAGAAGAAGGATAACAATAGGAATAAGCACTGATCGCCAGTTTTCCCATACTTCTAGGAACATTCTAACCGCATTAACCTTGTTAAGAAAACCAACAATGGCCGCTACCCCACCTCCAATCAGCAGGATATATTGATTCGAATAATCGCCTAGCATGACACCATCAGCAAAAAAGATATTGTAGGCTAAGAAGCCCATCAAGACCACCACAGGAATCAGAGCCTCCAATAAATTGAGCTCTTTATTTTCCATTATTTTTTGATCTTGAATATCGATTTCTGATAAATTCTTCTTGTCTTGCATCTTGTCCTTATTTTAAGAATCGTAATGTTACGATTTTAACTGAAGTTACGCAAATGGGCATAACTTCGGTCGATATTTAAGAACAGCCAAAAGAAGAATCTAAACCAACTCTGTCTCTTTAGATAAAACTCCTACCTCTTCCATACAGGCTTTCATCATTTGATAAGTTCTTTCGATATGATTGTCTAAACCGATGGAGAATCGGATCAATCCGTCTGATAGGCCCATTTCTTCTCTTTCATCCTCAGGAATTTCTGATGAAGTTGAGCTTCCAGGTGCAGAGAAAAGTGTTTTATAAAACCCTAAACTCACCGCCAAGTATCCTAAGTTTCTATGCTGCATAAGCTCCATGAGCTCATTTGCTTTTTCATGACTTCCGGCATCAATAGTAAGCATTCCACCAAAACCATACTCTTCATTCATCATTGTTTTAAACAACTCATGAGAAGGATGAGATTCTAAACCAGGATAAACCGTCTTTAAACCATCAGCTTCAAATTTCTCGGCAAGATACATGGCATTATAACTGTGCTGCTTCATTCGGATGTGCAGTGTTCTCAGGTTCTTTAAAACAGAAGATGCTCTCAAACTATCCATGGTAGAACCTAGCAACATTGAAGCACCATCATTCACATTTCTAAGCTGATCTATAAATTCTTGAGTACCACAAACAACTCCTCCAACAGTATCGGAAGATCCATTAATAAACTTGGTCAAAGAATGAATAACAACATCTGCACCCAATTTAGCAGGTGAAACCGACAAAGGGGAAAAAGTATTGTCTACAACTAACTTAAGATTGTGTTTCTTAGCAAGCTTTGCCAATCCTTCAATATCTGCAACCTCTAATAAAGGATTACTAACAGATTCACAGTATAAAACTTTTGTATTCTCGTTGATGGCTGCTTCCACAACATCCAATTTTGTGATGTCCACAAATGAAGTTTCTATATTCAACCTAGGTGTAAAATTCTTTAAGAAGGCATAGGTTCCTCCATAAATGGTTCTACTGGAAACAATATGATCTCCTGCCTCACATAATTGCAATAACACCGGAGTAATCGCTCCCATTCCAGAGGCAGCAACATTAGCCGTCTCGGTTCCTTCCATTGCTGCTAGAGCTTCTCCTAAATACAGGTTAGATGGGGAGGAATGACGAGAATATAAATAACATCCATCCGCGTTTCCTTCGAAAGTATCGAACATGGTCTTTGCTGATAGAAAAGTATAGGTAGATGAATCGGAAATTGACGGATTCACTCCTCCGAATTCTCCGAAATACTGAAGATCTTGAATCTTGTCTGCTGGTTGAAAACTCATAATGATATATTTTATACTACAAAATAACAGTATAACGCACTATATATCAATATATAAGTTTATTTATAGTTTATTTTTCTTTATTTATTTATTTTACTAGATTTATATTCTGTATAAAAATCCTTCTTTCAGAAAGAGTGTGAAAAATTTTCATCATGATCTTAGACGCAATTGATAAGAAAATATTGACTTTACTTCAGCAAGACAGTAAGCAAACCAACAAACAACTTTCATTGCAGCTTCATCTATCTGTAACAGCTGTTTATGAAAGGATCAAAAAGCTAGAAAAGGAAGGAATTATCAAAAAGTATGTCGCCGTCATTGACAAAGACAAGATAGACAGGTCATTTCTCATCTTTTGCCATATCAAACTATTACAGCACTCGAAAGAATTCTTATCAAATTTTGAAAAAGAGATTTTAAAACTTGATGAAGTCACCGAGTGTTTCCACGTGAGCGGTGATTATGATTATATCTTAAAGATCTATGTTAAAGACATGAAAGCCTATCGGGAGTTTATGGTCACGAAGCTCACAACTATTAAACATATTGGCAGCACGCATTCTACCTTCACAATTAGTGAAGTAAAAGACTCAACTCAAATTTCGATCTGATTATATCTTTTCCAATACGATCTGACTCCCAAATAACTTAGTGACTTTCTTGTAGAACTCCTTTAAATAAAAGTACTCTTCACTTGAGAATATCTTTCTTTTGATCTGATAACGATAGTTCAGTTTAATAACCCCATTATCCGCTTGTGAAAGAAATGAAATAAAGGCAGATCTGTTAGGCATGGCTACAGCCATTTTCTCTGGCAAAGAAGTTACCTTATAACCTTCTGGAATTTCCATGCTCATGGTATAATTGATGGACTGAGTATATCCAAAATCAACAGGAAAATTTCTTTCATTAAGTGTAAAAGGATTTTTCGTGATCCGATAATAGAAGAAGGGATTGAATCGAATGGTTTTGCTTCCCAGAATACTTTCTTCTGGAGTTAAGGTAAACTTCTCTGTAAAAGGTTTATCTAATGCTGTTTTATCCTCGGTGACATAATCTTCGATCTCATATCCCGAAAACTTTAATTCTAAGTTTCTCAAATACTCATCCTCTCCTTCTTCAAAAAGATCTTCCCTAGCATTACTAGCGTAATAACCTTTTTGAACAACACTCACATCACCTTCGAACTCACTATCTTCAGTAAGCTTTAATTTTGCCCAGATTTTTGTGTAATTTTTTAGATCTGATTTGATTTCTTCCCAATAACTTCCTTCATCAAAATCTAACACACGACCTTCACCATTTACTGCTCTCAAAGGAACTTGACCAAAGGTTAAGAACTTATCCGTAGCATCCATAAAATAGGACTTCCCTCCAACAACTGCTTTAACCAATATATAATTGAAATCTTTGGTAACAGGAAACAACTTTGTCGGAACGGCTCTATTTCTTGTTGCAACCATAACAATATAACTTTCAATATTCGCCGCTTGCAAACTATTGTATAAAGAAAGATTGATATCATAAACATCGCCAGATCGTTCCTCGTAAGCATTCTTCACTCTGGTTTTGCTATAGCTCCAATAGCGCTGATCCCAAGTGAATCGATCTTGAATATGAGTAAAGATTCCCTTAGCTCTTGTCATTTCATCTTTTATAGCAAGAAGTTCTTGAGGCAAATTCTTTTTAAAGAAACTTTTCTTATTGACCTGACCATCCAAATAGTTCTTCTTAAAACTTCTATCTGCATCCTTCCAAGTTTTGGTATACTTGGTAGTACCTCCTCTTGGACTGGTAAATGATATAAGGTCAAAAACTAAGTGTGAGATATAATTCTCTTCACTTAGCATGTACTTTTCTTCTTTGAAAGCCGGAATTGCGTCGATTCCATAAGTCACAATTCCACATGAGCCATATCCAATTCCAGGAACTCGTAAACATTCATTTTTAACCTTAGAATCTTCTCTATCAAAAGGCAAATAACCTATAAGGCGAACATTGTACTTATAATTTCCAAGGTATGTCAGTCGGTAATCGCTCCTTACTTTTGGGATTTCCGATTGAAAATACCAGTTCTTTACAGTCGAATATTTAGAAAGCAAACTGTACTTATACTCGATCACTGTCCCTTCTTTGATATTGGGAATGGTAAAAACAAC
>CAZDKB010000105.1:0-8664 GCA_964505885.1 uncultured Flavobacterium sp. | reverse complement strand
AAACAATTCACCCACCTTGATTTGCGGATGATCGGATTTCTCATACAAATGATTGAGAATATGATTGGAATAATCAATAAAAGACATCTGCTTGTCGAAGAACTTTACACAACTATCATAAACCGTATTATAATCTAGACTCACATGATGGGTAAATTTCATAAGATCTTGAGAAGATCTTATTGAGCCTAAAAAGAACGACTTTAACAATTGTTCTTCATCCTCGGTAAATGGAATTTCTTCACTGGTAGAATAATTAATCTCCTGACTTAATTTATTACCAACCCTTTGTAAAGTAGCTCTAGAAATATAGGTGTTTGATGTTTTTAGCATATCCGATTTTTAAGCGATGTCAAACATAAAAAAAGCACCGAAGAATCGGTGCTTATGTTTATAAGATTTGATAAATGCTTATTTGTTCAAATCTGCCAAGATATTATCGGCTGCACTAAATGACATTGCAGCAATAGTCAAGGTCGGATTTGCGGTTGTTAGCGTTGGAAATACACCACTCCCAACCATGTACAAGTTCTTATGGTCCCAAGACCGTTGCTTATAATTTAGCACAGAATTAGACGGGTCGTCCCCAATTCTGTAGGTTCCAACAATATGTCCGGCTCCATAGAATTTGAAGTTATCTCCTTGATATTGGAAATTGGTAGACGTTAGCTTATCCTTTCCGTTGTCATAGAATACAGGGTCTCCAGGGTCTTCTGTGTACTCAGTAGCACCGATTTGATCAAAAATATCAGTGGTCACCTTTTTCGCAGATACGAAAGCATTTCTTACATAATCTTCAGGGATCTGATAGTTAACTTTCGGTCTGGGTAGTCCAAGATTATCTGTCAAGGACTCTGAAAGCATGACTTGATTTCCTTCATATGGCAGTTGTTCAATAAGATATCCTAGTCGGATTTGTCTCGTATAAATTCCATTTAAAGTCTCAACAAGTTCTTTACCAAACAAAGAAGCATTCTCGCCCAAACTTGGGTTGAATTGCAAATTCTTTCCTTGTGCATTGATCTTTTTCCCATTTGTTTGTGTGTTGTTTAATCCGAAGACAAAATCACCCAAAGTGGTAAATGGATCTCCTGTTGCCCATTGCCAACCTTCATTTCCGATCTCGATTCTATAGGCAGCACGTTCACTTCTAAAAGCTCCGTCTCTGGCAGATTCAATACCAGAGGTAGATAATGGACCTCGATACGGATATACAGGATCTTTTGTCAATCCCCATCCTAAATACATGATATGGTCCATTAGATTTCTTCCCATTTGACCACTACTATTGGCTGCTCCATTTGGAAACTTTTCTGTTTTCGACATCAACATGAGTTTCGGAGATTCTATAGCATGAGCCGCGATCACATATCTTTTCCCGGTAAATACTTTTGTTCCGGTAGCAGGTCCATTTTTTTCTGCATAGGTGATACACTCAATTCCTGAAACTTCATCGGTATCTGGATCTAAAAGTACCTTACTCGCAACATGCTGATAAAGTATATCTACATTACCTGTCTGTAAAGCTCTAGCAATAGTTACCGTAGCATCGTATTTCGCTTGAATCGGACAAATAGGAATACAATTGGTATTTCCCGCACATTGTCTTCTTTCTCCTGGTCTAGAGTTTCTACCTTGTGGAGTAGGGGTCACATATACAGGTTCTCCGTCAATTGACATTCCTTTTACATTATTAGCAAATTCTTCATCTACTAACGATTCTAGAATTCCAGGCATCGGGTAGTCGTAATCAGGTCCATAAGTTTGAGGTCCGTTGAATTGAGTATACAATTGATCCATCGCTTTTTTATCTCCTGCGACATTGATCTCTTTGGTAGCTTTCTCGTAATAGGGAACCAGATAATCGTAGAAATCTTGTCCGTCTGCAGATGGCCAGTCTACACCAACTCCGTATTTTTTATTTAGCTGGAAATCATTTCTTAAAAAGCGTAGGCTTGTACCTAACCAGTGCCAAGTAGTTCCTCCTCCAATTCTCTCATATGAACTCCCGTATGCGAAGTTGGCTCTAGGGTCATCCCCATTTGTAATATCTTGTGCTTGCTGCTGAAAATCGAAATACGATTGTTTGGGTTTTCTCCATGAATCTATTTGAAGAACCGTATATCTTGGAGTGTTCTCTTCACCTGGATCTGGCAGTCCTAAAGGGTTATCAGCAGTTGATGGGACAGCCGACTGAGTTGCTGGTGGATAAGGTGATTCTGGAGTTTTGGCATTGGCCTTAAAGAAGGTTTCCATATACGGACTTCTATCCGCAGGAATCTTTGGTCCGGCCTCAATGATTAAGACCTTTTTACCAGCTTGCCCTAATTTATATGCGACGATAGCACCGGAAATTCCCGATCCTACAATGATAACGTCATATTCTGTGTTTGTTGACATGTTCTTTGGTTTTAATCGTTCTTATTCCCTGTATAACCGCTTAATGGAGCCGGAGTTTCATTCCAATATCCATAAACATAATTTGAGTCTCCCATGGGATGGGCTTGCATTACCTGCCAAGCCAGTCCTTGTGTATAACTTTTTGATGATAACAAGGTGCTTGCTACCATCGTATTGGTCACTCCGTTCTCTTCAGTTTGCACCAATTCTGCCCAAGCACCGGAATACCATAGAAAGATGAGTTGCTTACAGGGCATGTCATAAAGTTCTCGAATCTGAGTTCCTATTTGTTCATTTGATAACCCTTGTGCTTTCAGATCAGCATATTTGCTAAGTATATCATCTGAGTTGTCGATCTCTTGCTGAAATTTAGCTAGATAGTCTACTTTGATATTGATTGGGTCTATATTTGGAGCAATAATCCTTTGACTAAATCCTGTTAAGACAACACTTAATCCGACAAAATTCTCCATTTGTTGTTGGTCGTTCATAATTATTTCTTTTTTTCTGCTCTTTGTAATAGGTAAGTGAAATCTGAAGCTTTAGCATTGGTCATTCCAGCGTTATTATGACAAGCAATGCAATTACTCGAAGTTTGAGGTACTTTTCCTTGAATATAGGTTTCTAAGGTCGCATTAGCCAAGAATGTTGGAGCTGGTCTTCCTGTGCCATCTGAAACACTTTCAGGATCAGTAGGCCATTGGGTGCTGATGAGTTCATAGTTTGCCCAAACTGAATTAGGAACAATTCGTCTAAATGCATCTTGATACTTCTTGTTTAATTCCTTCACATCATCATCCAAAGGAATTACTCTTTCTACTTTTGTAGGAGTGGTATAAGGAATTGCAGGGTTCCAAGGTCTTGCAGGTGGTTCATTTACAGGATAAGTGCTGTTTTTATCATGAAAATTATAAAACGACTTATCTGCTGCCTCGCCTTGTGTAGGAGCGTTATCTATATGTTCAAAAGTAGACCAAACCCATTGAGGATCGGTTTCTGTTTTATGTGCAATATGAAATCCGACCAATCCAACTTTCACAAGAGAACATGCAGCTTTTACTCCGGCTTGTTCGTGAGGATTATCGTAAACCAAGGCATATGCAGTATGAAACTTACTTTCATCATATTTACCGCCCATCTTAATCCATGATGCTTTTACCATAATCGCACCAACTCTAGCCGAATTTGGAGGAGCCGTATTGTCATTTCCATTTATTTTACTCACGGGGAAATCGGCATTCTTGTCAAACTTCTCCTGACCTTGTTGATTGTATAATTCGTTATTTACGATATAATCAAACATGGACTTATTGGTTAAGATTTCATAACGAGTATATTGTCCATTTTGGTCGATCAATGGCCCCGTTTGAAAAGGTTCTCCACTTTCGTCTAATACATTGGGAGTTTTTCCCACTTGAGTGAGTGTGATGATTCCTTTTTCTAGTTGTTCCTTTGTTAGTCCCTCGCATACTACTGGAAGGTTTTCTACTTCTCCCCAAGCATTGGGTTTCGCTCCTTTAGGTAAGAAGATCTCTCTACTGCTTTTCCAGGCTTGCCAAACGGTGAGTCCGGATTGATCTTCTCCAAATTTTACGTTCTTTTTTGGATTTCCGCTTGCATCCGACGCCCAATTAAGAGCTACAAATGTTTGCCATGAGAATACATCAAAATCGTGTTGCAACGATTCCAATGTTGGAGGTTTTTTGCTAACCGTTATTCCTAAAGGAATTTCTGTACTGATGATTACGTCTGGATCCTTTACAGCAGTGCTATCTTCTAAGGCTACATAATCTTCACTCTTTGTAGGTTTGTTAACCTTGTCACAAGAGAATACAACCAGTAAACACAGGAATAACATTCCATACAATTGATTTTTTTTCATAAGTTGTTTCTTTAAAGATGGTTGATCTTAAGTTCAACTTTAAAGTTGTTACTATTATCAAGTGTATGTGCAGAGTATTTCTACTTAATTTAAGAATCAAGTAGAAATACCTAAATGTAGTTACAGCATCCCGGAATCGAGATCAAGAAAATTTATTTCTACCAAGAAAAAATCTACAAAGATTTGGTCATTATTTTGGTATATAGATTCTAGACCATACTTTTATTGCAATAGGTTTCTGCCTCAAAATCTTTAATATTGATGGAGATGATAGGAACGGATGGAAACATCTGCTTAAGTTCATAAACGATACTATGAGAAAGTTGTTTTTTCTGTTCTGTTGTTCTTCCTTCCATGATATTTGCGAAAATGTGGATGAAATCATCCTTTTTGTTTCCAACTGTGAAGTACTCGAAGGGGTTGATGCGAACTTTGATATCACCTTTAGCAAATAATCTGCTAGAATCGGCAGTATCATATACTCTTTGAATAATTTCTTCAGGAGATTTTAACTTGATGATATTATTAGAACAATCTAGGACGAAATGTGGCATGCTTATTAATTTATAATTTATAATTTAAAATGAAAAGTTGAATTGGCTTTAAACTTAGTTAAGAATATTTCAAGAAACATTCAATAATTACATTAAATATAGACTATGCTCTAATGGATTTGTTACAAAAAAACTTGAAGTTATTGACTATAGTTACTTCCCAATACAGAAATTAGAAAAGATATGACCCAAAATATCTTTGTCTACATCATATTCTCCTGTGATGTTACCTAAATGACGCAGACATTCACGTATATCTATAGCAAAAAGATCTGAGGAGATGCCAAGATCTATTCCGTTTTGAACAGATGTAATAGATTCTAAGGCATTATTCAAAGCCTCAAAATGACGAGAATTGGTTACAATGGTCTCATTATTACTCAAAGCTCCTTTATTAACTAAAGAGGTAAGTTCTGAGAGTAAATGATCGATACCAATCTTTTGTTTTGCTGATAGTAATAAAACATCCTCTAGGGTAGAAGAGAGGTCTTCTTGTTGCACCTCATTTAAGGAATCAATCTTATTAGCAATCGTTAAGACTCTCTTGTTTGGAAATCTTTCCTTGATAGATTCGATCTCTTGAATAAAATTATCTTTTGAATCAGCAAACTTTCTAGAATCGATCAAGAAAATAATCAATTGTGCATTCTCAGCTTTTTCATAGGCTTTTTTAATTCCAATACTTTCTACAACATCTTCGGTTTCTCTGATTCCTGCTGTGTCAATAAATCGGAAAACAACTCCTTCAATGATCAATTCGTCTTCGATAGCATCTCTTGTGGTACCGGCTATATCGGAAACGATGGCTTTTTCTTCGTTTAGAAGAGCATTTAAAAGTGTTGATTTACCCACATTGGGTTCACCGATAATGGCAACCGGAATTCCATTTTTCATGGCATTTCCAAAAGCAAAACTATCGATCAATCTTTTTAAAACAGAAAAGATTTTATTCACCAATTCAATAAACTTTGTTCTATCGGCAAATTCTACATCTTCTCCTGAGAAGTCGAGTTCTAATTCTATTAAAGCGGCAAAGTCTAATAATTGTCCGCGCAGTTCTTTAAGCTCATTGGCAATTCCTCCACGCATTTGCTGTATTGCTACTTGATGAGAAGCTTCAGAAGTTGAGGCAATCACATCGGCAACCGCTTCTGCTTGCGATAGGTCCATTTTCCCATTGAGAAAAGCACGCATGGTAAACTCACCATTATCTGCCATTCTGCAGCCGTTTTTGAGGAAAAGTTGGATGATCTCCTGTTGAATATAAGTTGAACCATGACATGAGATTTCAACCACATTTTCTCCAGTATAGGAATGAGGGTTTTTAAAAATAGAGACCAATACTTGATCTAAGACTTTATCTCCGTCAACAATTTGTCCCAAATGTAGCGTATGTGATTTCTGCTTTGTCAGATCTTTTCCTCTTACTGATTGAAAAAAAGAAGAGGCTAATTGAATAGACTCTTGTCCAGATAATCTAATAACAGAAATAGCTCCGACACCTGCCGGGGTTGCTAGAGCTATGATGACATCATTTGGAATCATTCAATTATTATTTCTGCAAAAATAGTATAATCTTTTAAGTAGTGTCATGCAATTAGACTGAGTTTAAGATTACAATTTTCCAGGTAGAAATAAGGAATTCAGAGAATAGGTATATATACTCATTTGAGAACCTAGTTTTTGATATACATTGAAGGATCACAATTCATTGAACAGACCTTTTTAACTAATAAACTAATAGAAATGGAAAACTCAGAAAACACAAATGGACAATTTGAACAGCCAAACATCAACAGGCCTATTATAAATCCAACAAATCAAGCGACACATACTTCAGAAGAGCAACTTGGTTTACTGTCGGAGTTCATCGGAACATGGAATAGTCCCAGAGGCGCAGCTGCTACGGGATATAATGTGATGCCTTTGCCTCAAGTAGGAGCTGAGAATGGTTATATAACGAAGAACTTTCCTTACTATGAAGAAATAACTTTTGCACCCATTGCAGGAGGAGCACCGAATAGAGAGGGGAATTTTACTCAGAGTTCAGGAGTGTTATTCTATGAGCAGAGAGTATATTTCGCGAACAACGAAGATCCCAAAGGAAATCAACCGATTCAGGACACCTTGGTTCATGCAGAAAACGGTTCTTGGCTCTATCATACAATTGGTAAACAATTAAACGGGCCCTATGGTCCTGATACCCTTACTCCACCAGTTCCAATGCCAGTTCAGCCACCCAGTATTCAATACAATAAGCAGGTATCTGTACCTCATGGTAATTCTATTTTGATGGCAGGAGGACCAGTTCAAACAGGAAAGGGAAATCCTGATTATGCCCAAGTTCAAGCTCTATATCTGAACTCAGCACCCTTTTCGGAAATTAAGACCGTGGATCCTGTATCTGCATTGGAGAAACAAATTGCAGATTTAGCTAAAAAACAAATTACGATTACAGATTACTCTAGTATTGCAGTTTCATCCGAAAATGTAGAGGGTGGAGGAATTAGTAATATTTTGTTTGAAAATAAATTTGGCAAGGTAACCAAGATGGATACGATTTGGTATGTACAGCATTTGAGTGACAAAACCACTCAGTTGCAATATGTTCAAGTTATTTGGATGGAATTCAAAATTGGCAATGAAATGAAATCCTTCGTCCATGTAGATGCCAATACTTTAGTGCCAGCTCGCTTTACACTTTAAAACATAGAGTTTTACCGTAAAACCGACATATTTTAGCCAGAAGAAGAGGAAAACTGTAACAATTTTCCTCTTTTTTCGTCTATTATATGTAACCAAGCGTGAAAAATGAGAAAAGATAATCAGTTATTAGTATTAACCCATTTGAGTCAGTTTTTAGATGTCATAACAGGAATAGGAGGGTTTTTAGTTCCTCTTATATTATGGCTAGTGAACAAAGACAAAATTGAAGGAATGGATGAACACGGAAAGTCGATTCTAAACTTTAGGATCAGCATGTTTATCTATCTATTACTATGTATTCCTCTTGTTATCTTTTTTGGATTGGGAGTTTTAGGAATGATAGCAATTGGTATATTCTATCTTATTTTTCCGATCATCAACGCGGTGAGAGCAAGTAATGAAGAACAACCTAATTATCCTTTTACAATTAGGTTTCTATCATAAGTGTAAATAAAAATTTGAATTAGTTAACCCTGACAGAAATTGTCAGGGTTTTTTATTTTTAAATAGTATTTATTAGTTAGTGATATCCTAATTAGGAAATCCCTTGTTTGATAAAATCTTGATATTCAAAGAAGAATAATTCAAACTGACTCATAGTTTCCACGAAAAATTCATAGCAATCTCTCCAAGTATTTTTGTTGTGAATACTAAATTTTGATTCATGATTTACATAAATTCTTCTGATGATTTTTCCATTATCTAGTTCAAAGCTAGAATCATAGATAATCTCTGGGAGAAATTCTTCCGTTAGTATGGTCTTTAACGAAAGCATTTGATCATAGAGAAGTTCATTGGCAATTTCATCATTATGCTCAATATCAATACAGACCATTGCCTTTTTACGATCTGCAACAAACTTCAATGAGAAACCTTTTATTTTGGTATTGTATAGTATCCACTTTTTAGGAAAAGACTTTCCAAAACTAGTCCAGAACTCTTGTCGTATTCTTGCGGATTCTTCTCTGCTAAACATTTGTTTTGAAGTTAGAAGTTAGATGTTGGTTGTTAGTTGATTTGGTGATGCCTTTATTCGTTTAGTTGAATTTAGAAAGAATTTTAAAATATAGTTTTCACTAATCACTAATCACTAATCACTAATCACTAATCACTAATCACTAA
>CAZDKB010000104.1:0-8816 GCA_964505885.1 uncultured Flavobacterium sp. | reverse complement strand
ACTAATCAATAAAAAGGCTGCTTTTCTCATGAATAAAGGGCTTAGTTCTCTAACGAAACGAATTTACAAATATTTTGTACATTTGTTATAGAAATCTCATTCTGTAAAAGGGTCATGGGATTTTTTGTTTATATAAGTAGTTGCTAGTTAAGGAAGCACGATAAAAAGGAAGATTATGAGTAATGTATCATACTATAGCCCAGAAGGATTAAAAAAGTTGAAAGACGAACTGGCGCATTTAGAACAAGTAGAAAGACCAAGAGTTTCTCAAGAAATTGCAGACGCTAGAGATAAAGGAGATCTAAGTGAAAATGCAGAATATCATGCTGCAAAAGAAGAGCAGTCATTATTAGAAACGAAGATTGCAAAATTGAAGAATGTAGTGGCGAATGCCAGAATCTTAGATGAATCTCAAATTGATACCTCCAAGATATTGATCCACTCTATCGCCAAGATCAAGAATGTGGCAAACGGAATGGAATTTACCTACACCTTGGTTGCTGATTCTGAATCTGATGTAAGAAGTGGGAAATTATCTGTGAATTCACCAATCGGTAAAGGATTGCTTGGAAAGGAAGTAGGAGATGTTGCTGAGATTCAAGTGCCAGCAGGTATTATGAAATTTGAAGTTATCGAGATCTCTAGATAAGATATTAATAAAACAATAAAAAAACGCTTCTCATTAGAGAGGCGTTTTTTATTTTTATACAAACTTAATATTATGGCTTCTATTTTTACAAGGATCGTCAATGGTGAAATTCCTTCTCATAAGATCGCAGAAGATGATAACTTTTTTTCATTTTTAGACATTAACCCAAATGCAAAGGGGCATACTTTAGTTATTCCTAAAAAAGAAGTAAATAAGATTTTTGACCTTGATAAAGAGACCTACGCTGGCTTAATGGACTTTTCCTATCGGGTGGCAAAGGCATTAGAAAAAACGGTTCCATGTGAAAGAATCGGTATGAGTGTAATCGGTTTAGAAGTTCCACATGTACATGTGCATTTGATCCCGATCAATATGATGGACGATATGCGTTTTTCTAAAAAAGAAAAGTTGAGTCAAGAAGAATTTGTAACTCTAGCAGCAGCTATTTCGGGAAATTTCAGCTAGTTTTATTGGGCTGTATAGTTTTTGTATGGGTTACTTTTTCGGTATTTCATATCGAATAGTTTAGGTTTGTCTAGCAATCAAATCAAAACCACCATGAGATCTATTTCCTCCAAAAATAAGCGTAACCTATTCACATCTTTTTTTATCATTTTATGGCTAAGTGTAGGTGCTCAGATCAGTGTAGGAGACGGTAGTTATACAGATACTTTCCCTGGAGTAGATCAGGCAGGAAGAAATGGCTTCCCCTCTGGCACACCTCAGTTAAGTGGAACGGCGGTAGGAAAACCCGTTCCTACCAATGAATGGTGGTCTAAGTTGATTAAAGAGGATCATGCCGACAATTTGTTCAACTATCCGATGACCATGAAAACCAAAAACGATGGTTTGATTATGACTTACATTCCTTGGGGGCCAATAGGAGATTCTAGTCCTATTGAAGTAGGTCTTACAGGTTTGAGTGTTTCTAATACTACCGTATCAGATTACTCTGATTGGACGGTTACCATGAATTGGAATGACGGAACTCGTGAGCTGAATGCCACTACTGGAATTGGAATGCCATTTGTGTATTTTGAAAAAGATAATGATGGTGTTGCTGAGATCCAGATCAATTCTGGAACGGTAACAGTATCTAACGAAATGATTACAGTACAAGATGTAGTTCATGGTGCCGACTTTGTTATTTATGCACCCTCTGGGAGTACCTGGTCTCAATCAGGAGGGACCTATACTTCAACATTAAATGGTCAGAATTATTGGTCTATTGCCATGCTGCCATTAAGTACGTCTAATGTAACTACGGTGGCTAATGAATACAAGAAGTATGCTTATGTTTTTCCAACGGGAACAACTACCAATTGGAGTTATAACGAGGGTACTTCGAAGGTTACGACAACTTATACTGTAAGTACCGATGTTAAGGAAGGGTCGGATACTAACGTTTTGATGGGACTCTTGCCTCATCATTGGAATAATCTTTCTTCTAGCTCGGCAACTCCAGATGAATATGTCTATGAAACCGTAAGGGGAGATATGAAGACTTTGGATGGTAATAGTTTTACTTTAGAACATACCTTCAAAGGTATCTTACCAACCTTACCTAATTTAACTCATTTGAGTGACGGTTATAGTCCTGCTCTTTTGGATAGTAAAATTTCTTTAATTGAGAATGATCAATTAGCTACTTGGACTGACTCTTATAATGAAGGGCAAGTGATGAATCGTTTGATCCAAACAGCTCGAATTGCCGATCAAATGGGAAATACAGAAGCCAGAGACCAAATGATAGCAACAGTGAAAGAACGATTAGAAGATTGGTTAACCTATGAGTCTAATGAGGTGGCTTTTCTTTTTTATTATAATGATACTTGGTCTGCGATGCTAGGTTATCCTGCTGGTCATGGCCAAGACTCTAATATAAATGACCATCATTTTCATTGGGGTTACTTTATACATGCCGCTGCCTTTATGGAACAATTTGAACCAGGTTGGGCAGATCAATGGGGTGGAATGATTAACTTATTAGTGAGAGATGCAGCTTCTTCTGATAGAAATGATACCCAGTTTCCATTCTTGAGAAACTTTAGTCCCTTTGCAGGACATAGTTGGGCCAATGGGTTTGCTTCATTCCCTCAAGGAAATGACCAAGAATCTACTTCAGAAAGCATGCAATTTGCATCTGCCTTGATTCATTGGGGAAGCATAACGGATAATGATGAAATCAGAGATCTTGGGATCTTTATTTATACAACAGAGCAAACAGCAATAGAAGAATACTGGTTTGATATGTACGATCGTAATTTTGAACCCTCTCATCCTTATAGCTTAGTTTCTCGTGTATGGGGAAATTCTTATGACAACGGAACCTTTTGGACATCAGACATTGCGGCATCTTATGGGATAGAATTATATCCGATTCACGGTGGATCCTTGTATTTAGGCCATAATCAATCCTATGCATCTTCATTGTGGACAGAAATGGCAGCAAATACTGGAATATTAGCTAATGAAGAAAACGCAAATCTTTGGCATGATACCTATTGGAAATTTTTGTCTTTGACAGATGCTCAAAGTGCGATTGACCTTTATGATTCTTATCCAGATAGAGATTTAAAATTTGGTATTTCTGATGCTCAAACTTATCATTGGTTACATTCCATGAATGCCCTGGGTGTTCCAGATGCTAGTGTCACAGCAGATCATCCTATCGCAACTGCCTTTAACGATGGTGGAACGATTACTTATGTAGCACATAATTACTCCAATTCTCCAATTACTGTTACCTTCTCAACAGGTTTTATGTTAGATGTTCCTGCCAATTCCATGGCAACGAGTCGTGATTTGAATATAAGTGGTAACCTAACTACTGATACTGTTCAAATACAAGAGAATGGAACAGTTAATTTTGAGCTTACTACCTCGGGAACAGGAATCACAAAAGTTGAATTTTATAGAGATGATGTTTTATTAGGAGAAGATACAACTGCACCCTATGAACTTTCATCGAATAATTTCCCATTGGGAATACATGGAGTATATGCCAAGATATATGTCAATTCTGAATTTGTGATTTCTAATGTGATTAGTATTCAATCAGGAGATCAATTGGCCTATAATGATGTTATCCATGATATTCCGGGTACAATCCAAGCCGGTCATTACGACTATTTTGAAGGAGGAACAGGTCAGAATATCTCTTATTTTGATTCTTCAATAATCAATGAAGGAGATTTTAGAACGAATGAATATGTAGATGCCGTATCAGTGACAAATGAAGGTGTAACAGTTGGTTGGATCACAGCGGGTGAGTGGTTGGAGTATACCGTGGATGTTGAGACTACTGGTTGTTATGATTTGAGTTTCCGATATGCTTCTGGAAACGATAGCGGTGGTGGGCCTTTTCATTTTAAAGTTGATGGAAATAAGGTAAGTCCGGATATTGTCATGGGATCTACTGGCGATTGGGAAAATTGGGGAACAAGACAAACAACAATAAACCTTACAGAAGGAATTCATGTATTACGATTTGAAGTTGTCAATGGTGAATTCAATCTTGGCGAAATGACCTTTACTTTTAGTGGTACTGATTGTTCTAGCGGAACGGGTACAGGACTACCTTTTGATTTCGAAACTGAACCAGTAACTGCAGATTTCACCGACTTTGATGGCGGAACCGCAACAGTTGAGCCTGTAGCATCACCTCAAAGTAATGGCAATACAAGTTCAAACTTGGCAAAGATCATTAGAGATGGAGGTCAACCTTGGGCCGGATCCTTCTTGAATTTAGATGCACCATTAGATTTTACTACGGATAAGTATATCAGTTTAAGAGTTTGGACTGAAGCTCCAATTGGCACTTCAATGCAGATTAAATTAGAAAGACAATCAGGAGGAGGAGATTTTGCCTTGGCAACACCTACTACTGTGACTGGAGAATGGGAAACTCTCTACTGGGATTTTTCTTCTCAAGGTGTTACCACTTATGATAAACTCGTATTTATGTTTGATGTTGGGAATGTTGGCGACGGTTCGGCTACGTCAACCTTCTACTTTGATGATGTAATTCAGACTTCAACTTTAAGCACACAAGATATATTGAATTCGGATTCCGTTAAGGTATATCCCAATCCAACAAATTCTTGGCTAGAGATCAAAACAGGATCCGCCCAGATAAACAAGGTTGAAATTTACTCTTTATTGGGTCAAAGAATCTTTATGGAAGAGACGAATCCAGAAAGGATCAATCTTGAGCGATTGACTTCAGGAGTTTATCTTTTGAAAATATATTCAGGAAATAGTAGTATAACAAAAAGGGTAGTTAAAAGGTAGAAAGAGCTAACTGTTTTTTAGTTGAATCTCGAAGGTAGTTCCTTTACCAATTTCGGATCTTTTCACAAAGATCTTTCCTTTGTGATAGTCTTCAATGATACGTTTTGAGAGGGATAGTCCTAAACCCCAACCACGCTTTTTGGTTGTGTATCCAGGTTTAAAGATTTGTTTGAATTGTGATTTAGGAATACCTTTTCCAGTATCTGTAACCAAGACTCGAACACCTTTTTCTTCTGAGGAGATCATTACATTTACACTGCCTTTTCCTTGCATTGCATCAATGGCATTTTTGATCAAATTTTCGATTACCCAACCATACAATTCTTCATTTAAATTTGCTGTAATGGAATCATGAGAAGCTGCAAATTCAAAACGGATCTGCTTAGAACTTCTAGACTCAAGATAATCATAAGCTTTCCTGCTGATTTCAACGAGATTCAATTCTTTCAATTCGGGAAGAGAACCAATTTTAGAAAATCGATTCGCAATGGTGTTCAATCTATACACATCATTCTCGATCTCTTCCACATATTTGTCATTTACATTCTCTGTTTTCAATATGGCGATCCACCCAAGAAGAGATGACAAAGGAGTCCCTATTTGATGGGCTGTTTCTTTTGCCATGCCGGTCCATAATTTGTTTTGTTCTGCAATCTTGCTAGAAGAAAACATCATATAGATTACTGTGAGAAAAAGTCCTAAGATCAATATGAGGGCTATAGGATAATAAGTAAGTTTATTGAGGAGATCAGAGTTCCTGTAATAGATATAATCTGCCTTATCTGAAGCATATTGGATGACAATGGGTTCATTCTCACTTTTCATGAGTTCCAATTGCTTTTTTATGTAGTTTGGATCTTTTGATTTAATAGAGTCTAGGTTTTGCCAACTTTTGATTTCTTCATTCTGGTCTACCAAGATCATGGGTATATTAGCATTGTTCTCTAATACGGCTAACGGAAGGGTTGTACTCGCATCTAGATCTAAATTGTTCAATTCTTTTTGTGCGGTGGCAACAATCTCCATTTTGGTTCTTTCTTCCAATTTGAAAAGCGTGAAGAACTTATATGTATTCCATAAGACCAATGAGACGATTGCAATAGAGATCACAATAGCCAAACGTTTCGCAACAAGTGTGTTTTGAAAAAATCGCATTGCTCAAATATAAAGGATTCCTTAATATAACTCTGTAATGAAATTGATAGTATCTTTGTAAGACAAACTTTTTACTATGGCAACCATCGATCCAAAGGAAATTCCAACTGGAAAATTACATGGATATTTATTAGGAGCTGTGGCTCCAAGACCCATCTGTTTTGCGAGCACTATAGACGAAGAAGGAAATCCGAATCTGTCTCCTTATAGTTTCTTTAATGTGTTTAGCTCAAATCCACCCTTAATGATTTTTTCACCAGCGAGGAGGGTAAGAGATAATACCACCAAACACACGCTACAAAACGCGGAGAAAACAAAAGAAGTAGTGATCAATGTGGTGAGTTATCCTATTGTTCAGCAAATGTCTTTGAGTAGTACAGAATATCCGAAAGGAGTCAATGAGTTTGTAAAGGCTGGATTTACTATGTTGCCTTCAGAAGAAGTGAAACCCTTTCGAGTCGCAGAGTCTCCTGTTCAGTTTGAATGTAAGGTGAAGGATATCATCTATACAGGAAATGAAGGTGGAGCAGGAAATTTGATTGTTTGTGAAGTGGTTAAAATTCATATCAATGACGAAGTGTTGGATGAAAATGGAGCCATTGATCAGTACGAGATCGATCTAGTAGCAAGAGCTGGAGGAAGTTATTATTCCAGAGCACGAGATGGGTTCTTCGAGATTCCTAAACCAATTTCAACCTTAGGAATTGGAGTAGATGCTATTCCAGAGAATATTCGTCTTTCGGATGTCTTGACCGGGAATAATTTAGGGATGTTGGGTAACGTAGAATCGATTCCTTCACCTAAAGATGTTGATAACTTTGCGAAAGATCATCCCGAGTACAATGGAATTAGCGAGGCAAAAAAACATACTTTTGCTCAAGAGTATTTAGATAAAAATGACGTACAAAGTGCTTGGAAAGTACTTTTAATACAATAGAATTTATGGAAGTAATAGGGAAAATCAAACTGATTGGAGAAACTCAAACTTTTGGAAGCAATGGGTTTCGTAAAAGAGAAATGGTAGTAACAACAGACGAGCAGTATCCTCAGATGTTGATGATCGAGTTTATCCAAGATAAAACAGATCTATTGAATAACTATTCAGTAGGACAAGACGTTAAGGTGTCGATCAATCTAAGAGGTAGAGAGTGGATCAATCCTCAAGGAGAAGCGAAATACTTTAACTCGATTCAAGGATGGAGAATTGAGAATTTAGCTCAAGCAGCTCCTCAACAAGATCTTCCTCCGGTAGACCAATTTGAGCCAGCTCCGGATCTTATGGATGAAGAACCAGACGATCTTCCATTCTAAGAGCTAAAAAAAACACAAAGCAAAAACCCCGCGCCATCGGCGCGGGGTTTTTCATTGTCTAAATAATTGAATTGAATTGAGTTTATTTTGGGTCTAATGCCATGTCAATTCTAGCGATAGCATCTTGATAGTGATATCTTGTCGTTTGATTTGGAGCCTTAGACATATTTGCCTTTAAGTCTCTTTTTAAACGATTCAACTCACCACGAGCCATAGCTTTGATGTCAGATTGATCGATGTTAACTGTTGATACCTTTCTGTATCCAGCGTTGATTCCTCTCTGACTTCTTGCATCATTTAATAAATATGCTAATCTGTTAATATGAGCTCTTTGAAGATTTCTTCTGTAAGTATCTACTCTTCTTCCACTATAGATCTCAGACCAGATTCCTTGTCTTAGATCGTAGAACATTGTAGTTACTGTATAAGCTTTATTACCGTTCATTGTTTCATTTTCGATCATTCTCGCCATACGTCCCGTATTCAAGACAGCATTCAATCCTCTTGTTTGGATGCTACTAATTCTTTCTACGTGACCAGAGAATCCTGCCAACTCAAACACTCTCTTATCAATCATCCAGTCTGGAGTATCAAATAATTGTTTGTTCAACCACTTAACAGCGTTTCTTTGGTGATCTTTTGCAACAGGAGTGTAAACTCCTCCTTCTTGTCCTACAGCTTTGTAATACTCAGTAACACCTCCCACATTAGAAGAAACGTGACCTACGTAACGGTTAAACTGACTTAAGATTTGACCATACATAGTTGCCATATCTCCATAAGTTTCCCCTTCTTTGGTAGTCCAGTCCTCAAGTTTGGTCATGATTCTTTTTAAGTTCATTACACCGTAATCACTTGCTTTCATTGCATTATCTCCAAGATCTTCTGTTTGTGAAGTTGGATCTACAACACCACCCGCTTGTTGATGTCCGAATCTGTACATTGGATCTCCAGCTTTATCTGTAATCCATTTGTTTAAGATTGGCTTTTCTTCTTTTGCTGTCTTGTCTAAGATTGGACGGTAACCCCAGTTGATCGCATACTTATCGTATGGTCCGATGTTTGGCATTAAAGCAACACCTTTATCTTCTGGTTGAGCTACATAGTTGAAACGTGCATAATCCATGATTGATGGAGCAGTTCCATACTTTTTAGTAAAGCTTGCAGAACGCAATGAATCAACAGGATAAGCTACAGATGATCCCATGTTGTGAGGTAAACCTAAAGTATGTCCTACTTCATGGGCAGAAACGAAACGGATCAAACGTCCCATTACTTCGTCTTTGAACTCAGCTGATTGAGCTTCAGGGTTGATCGCAGCAGTTTGCACGAAGAACCAGTTTCTCAATAAGCTCATTACATTGTGATACCAGTTGATATCAGATTCTAAAATTTCACCTGTACGAGG
>CAZDKB010000103.1:0-8837 GCA_964505885.1 uncultured Flavobacterium sp. | reverse complement strand
TCCACGTTATTTACAACTCCAGCTCTCGCTATAGTTTCGATCATGTCTGGTCTTCCACCGGTCACACCTGAAGATTGATTGGGTTGTTGAAGAGAATGAGTTACATCTAAAACGGTTGAAGCAAACTCTTTCATTTCGGGGATGCCTCTGAAGTCGACAATCATATCTTGATAACCAAACATGGTTCCCCTATCTGTGACCATTACTTGATCATTCCCAGTATCCTTTACTTTTTTGACAGCATGTTTCATGGCAGACGGACTCATAAATTGTCCTTTTTTAAGGTTGACAACTTTACCCGTTTTTGCTGCTGCAACCACTAGATCAGTTTGTCTAACAAGAAATGCAGGAATTTGTAAAACATCAACATATTCAGCTGCGAATGCTGCATCTGAAGCTTCGTGAATATCAGTTACTGTAGGTACATCAAAGGTCTCAGATACCTTGCGAAGGATCTTTAAAGCAGTTTCATCGCCAATACCCGTGAAGCTATCGATTCTACTTCTATTGGCTTTTTTAAAACTCCCTTTAAAAACATAAGGAATTTTTAAATCTGATGTGATTTTAACGACTCGTTCTGCAATTCTTAGAGCCATTTCTTCACCTTCAATGGCGCAGGGTCCAGCTAATAAAAAAAAGTTGTCAGAATCAGAATTCTTAAGCCTAGGTACAAGTGATAGATTCATTAAAAAAATTTTAACAAAAGTACAAAATTATTGTTCTGAATGTTTGGTATCTTTACTAGATAAGAAACCCAAAAATCACATTATGAAATTTCGATATTTAGCTCTAGCAGCTCTTTTTTTATTTACAATCTCAGTTCAATCTCAAGAAATTGATAAAGGACTGGTAAAAAAACACTTATATACCTTGGCCGATGATGATATGCAAGGTAGAAGAGCCGGCACAGAAGGAATAGAAAAGGCTGCACAATATATCGAGAAGGAGTTTAAGAAGATTGGGTTAAAGACCTATGGCGATTTAAAAGATTACCGTCAAACTTTCACCTTCAAACCTAGAAGAGGTAATGATAGTATTACAACCAGTAACATTATTGGAGTCTTACCAGGAAACGGAAAGAAGGATGAAATGGTAATCATTTCTGCTCATTATGATCACATTGGTATGAGAACAGAAGGAGAAGGAGATCTTATTTTTAACGGAGCCAATGATGATGCAACCGGTGTAACCGGAGTTCTTGCTCTTGCGAAATACTTTTCTGAAAAAGGAAAGAATGAACGTACGATAGTTTTTATTGCCTTTACTGCTGAAGAAATGGGGTTGGTTGGATCAAGACATTTTGGCAAAGGAATTGATGCTTCAAAATTCATCGCTGGAATCAACTTAGAAATGATTGGTAAAGAACCAGCTACTGGTCCTAAAACGGCTTGGTTGACAGGTTTTGAAAGATCGGATTTTGGAAAGATTATTCAAAAGAATTTGGAAGGGACAGAATATAAATTGTATCCAGATCCTTATCCAGCTTTTAATTTATTTTTTAGATCAGACAACGCTTCATTAGCAAGGTTAGGGGTTCCTTCACATACCTTTTCTACTACCCAGATAGACAAAGATCCAGATTATCATAAGGCTAGCGATGAAGCTAAAACCTTAGATGTAGGAGTAATTACCGAAACGATTAAAGCCGTAGCTAGAGGAACAGAAAGTATCATTAATGGAAAAGATACGCCATCTCGAGTGGTAATCAAAGAATAAGTTCAGAATGCTATGAAAAGGAACTTAAAATTTGTCTTGATATTTCTCTGTTTTGGTTGTGGATCGGCCAAAGTAATATATGACTATGATCCAAAATCAAATTTTGATGAGTATAAAACCTATTTGTTCTTCTCGGACGCTGGAGATGGTTTAAGCAGGTTAGATGTAAAAAGATTCAAAAGGGCGATTACGAGCGAATTAGATACTTTAGGAATCAAGACTGCTGATGTTCCAGATTTTTATGTAAATGTGATCGTGGAGAAGACTGAGGTCAATCAAAATAGTGTTGGATTCGACTTTATTGGAGGAGGAAGAAACTACGGTATAGGAATGTCAACTGGAACTACTGTCGGGTCTAAAAGAGTAGGCGAAAAAATCACAATTGATTTTGTGGATGCAAAAACCAATGCATTGTTTTGGCAGGGTAGTATTTTGGCCATAGTTAGAGAACGATTAAAACCACCAGAAAGAGTTGCTTATGTTCAAAAGATCATTGACAAGATCTTGAGTGGATATCCTCCTAAATAGTTTCCGTAATCGTTTGTACAATTCAATACAGATTAAGAAAAATTCTTACTAATCTAGTCAATAGGTTTTGCTATTTTAGCGAATAAATTATAGAGTAGATGAACATCCATTTTATTGCTATTGGAGGTAGCGCAATGCACAATTTAGCCATCGCTTTGCATAATAAGGGATACAAGGTTTCGGGGAGTGATGATACGATTCATGATCCTTCTAAAACTAGATTGGAACAAAGAGGTTTATTGCCAAAAGAATTCGGTTGGTTTCCAGAAAAGATAAGCTCGGAATTGGATGTAATCATTTTAGGGATGCACGCTAAAAAAGACAATCCCGAATTGCTGAGAGCTCAAGAATTAGGCTTAAAGATCTACTCCTATCCAGAGTTTTTATACGAGCAATCTAAGGACAAAACAAGAGTTGTGATTGGAGGTTCTCATGGGAAGACCACGATCACTTCCATGATTTTACATGTTTTGAACTATCATGATCGTGAAGTCGATTATATGGTAGGAGCTCAATTAGAAGGTTTTGAAACAATGGTTCATCTAACTAGTGACAATGAGTTTATTGTTTTAGAAGGCGACGAATATTTGAGTTCACCTATCGATATGAGACCTAAATTTCATCTTTACAAACCGAATATTGCCCTAGTTAGCGGAATTGCTTGGGACCATATTAATGTATTTCCCACATTTGAAAACTATCTGGAGCAATTCAAAATTTTTACAGATTCACTTACCAATGGGGGGATCATGGTTTACAATGAGGAGGATTCTAATGTAAAACAGATCGTTGAAGATTCTGAAAATCCAATTAAGAAATACCCTTATTCTACTCCTCAGCATTTCGTAGATAACGGAATTACTTATATCGATACACCGGACGGGGATATGCCATTAGAGGTTTTTGGGGATCATAACTTGCAAAATTTAGCAGGTGCAAAATGGATTTGTCAATGTATGGGAGTTGATGAAGACGATTTTTACGAAGCCATAGAATCATTCAAAGGAGCGAGTAAACGACTTGAGAAGATTGCAGAGAATTCTTCAACTGTTGTATTTAAAGACTTTGCCCATAGCCCGAGCAAGGTAAAAGCAACCACGGAAGCGGTTAAAAATCAGTATGATAAAAGAACTTTGATCGCCTGTTTAGAATTACATACCTATAGCAGTTTAAATGTGGAGTTTCTGGAAGAGTACAGGGGAGCATTAAATGCAGCGGATGTAGCGGTTGTTTTTTATTCTCCTCATGCGGTTCAAATAAAAAAGCTAGAAGAAGTCACCGCAGCGCAAATAGGAAATGCCTTTCAAAGAGATGACCTTGTAATATATACGAACCCACAGGAGTTTCAAGACTTTTTATTTGCTCAAGACCTAAAAGAAAAGGCTCTTTTACTCATGAGTTCTGGGAATTATGGCGGATTGGATTTTGAAAAACTTAAAGCTTCGATTTAAGTCCCAATTGAATCATTTTTTCTTTGTACCAAGTTTTGTCGGTAATTCTTCTGACAATCCAATAAGCATAATCCTTTCTTGTGAATGACTTAAGGATAAACCTTAATCTTGACTTCAAGAATATTTTAGTCTTATTTTTTTTAATGTACTTCTTACCATATCTGGTGTCTTCTAGGATTTTGTTATAGAGAGCAATCGATTCTTGACTTTCATCATCTTTTTTGAAGGAGAAAGATTTGTTTTGAAAGGTTTTATTACAAAGTGCTAAAAAATTATTCAATGGCGTGAATAACAAAGGATATTTAGAAATTGAATCTAATGTATCTGTTATTTGAGACAATAAAAACGCATCGTAAGCATTCCTTAGTGACATGGTATTCATGCTGAATCCCTTATCGTTAATTTGTTTAGCTACCAATGTCAGAACTACCTGGTCTGAGAACCCCAGAACTTTGAATCCATCTACCGTGATGCAATTTCCGATCACAGACTTATAATTGAACGCGTTTCTGTATGGTTTAACGGTCATGTCATAATGTATCTCAACAGCTGCAATTCTATTTTTTGATTTAATTCTAGGATAATGTTTTGTCATAGCCGGAAAATGGTAATCCAATTTTGAAACATTTTCATATCCAAACTCTGTAAGAAGTTTAATTGTTTTTTCAAATTCATGCTCAGACACTAAAAAATCAATATCCCCCACCATCCTTTCGGCTAAATCCGCATAAAAATCTTGAAGAAGGAAAGCAGTGCCTTTTATAAAAACAGGTGTTATTCCATTTTTCTTTAACAATGAATATATCTCCTTTGCCTGTTTAATAATCAGAAAATTACGATCTCTATTTAAAGAGGTTATGTGGTGCATGTAATTCACCAACTCCTTTGGAAGAAATCCAAGTAAATCTGCTTTTTTTAGATTAATGTATAGGGTTGGGAATACGTAATGTGCTGTGCTTACTTGAACGATTTTATCCCAGTCAACACTATTATTCGAAATCTTTTCCGAAACATAAAGTTTATTTAAAGGAACATGATTGATTGTTAAACATCTTCCAACAAAAAAAAGCGTTTCCTTAAAGGTCATCAGTTAAAATAGTTGTGATATTTTCTATCATTTTTTGATTGTTGGAATAGGTCAATCTATAACAGGGCAAAGAGGAAAACCAGTCTAAAAAAATATCTACATTTTCTGGTTTTTGTGAGATCCATGAATCAAGGATTAAAAATTGAAAGGCTTCTAGATTGGAGATTCTGTCAATACTAAAATCTATATGTTTATCATAGTTAATAAAAACGAGTGCCCTACAGGGGTATGTTTTGTTATAATTTATATCGATTGGTGGGAGATACCTGACCGTTTTATTTAATCGTTTGTGAAAATATTGGGCCGATGATTCCAGTTCTGGATAAATGGGTAATAGAGCTGCAAAGGAAGTTTTTTTAACGGATATTCCTGCGGGAAAAGCATGTACTTTGGAGTTAGTGTCGATAGGAACAAAGTCATCGGCGATGCAATTCAATCCTGCCGCTTGCAGAATTGCTAGAGAAGTACTTTTGCCGTTTCCCGTATCTCCTAATAAAAGAATTGAGTTTTTATCTAAACCCACAGCGGAGGCATGAAACACACCCATCCAATCTTTTTCTTTTTTATTGTAGATAGTTTCAATGATCTTCATATAAACCTTACCCTGAAAATAGTGGATTTCTTTTTCTCCCCAAGAACCTATGAGGTCATTATCCATCATGAATAAGATATGATTCCCTTGATTGAATATTTTAAAAACGTGATCAACAGTCTCAGACCTTTCACATTGTATATGAGCGAATTTTGGATGGATCAAGGATACTTCAAATTCATTCGAATAACGAATATTGAAGACCCTAGTATGAATCCGATAAAACTTGGAATATTCGAAAGAACTTGGAATTAATAAATTGTTAGTTGTCACAGTGTTGATCTCTTTTTGCTCAAGACATGGCTTAACAATTTTTTCGTTTAGATCAACAATAAACTCGATTGCCTTTTTATAAGGGATGTCTAACTCAGATGTTAACTCTGAAGTAATAACTTTAGTTTTTTTGTTTTCTAAGATTTCGCCAATAATACTTGCGGTCATCGAATCTAAAACTAAATATTGATTGGATGGTTTAAACCATACTATACTTTTCGATTCTACACTTTTAAAAACAATTGGTCTCAATTTACTTGTTTATTAATTAATCAATGTCTGACTTCATTTAATTCTTCCATACTTTAAGAATTAGAACCCGATTCCCGGATCTTCCGGGGAAGAAGCTTGGGCTTTTTTAGGGCTGAGTATCATATAAGTGCCAATGGCAGTCAAAGCCGCATATTTACCGTAATCACCTATTTTTTGTAGAGCATCTTTACGAGAAATCTTAGGGTTACTATTCTGTTTTTGATCATTCATAATTGTAATAGATTATTCGATAATTACTTTTTTAGTTAAAGTCCCGCTTTCTGTCTCTAACTGAATCACATAAAACCCAGTTCTTAAATTCGGTATAGGAATCTCAATCATTCCATTTGCTTCAAAAGAAGCTGTCATTACTTTTGATCCTAGAATATTGTACATGGTCACTTGAGTATTTCCAGAATGAACTCCAACGATTCTCAAGGTTTGTGCATTTGGCTTATAAATGCTTATGGTTTTCAAATTCACATCTTCAATATTCAGTGATTCGTTTGATGTGTGTAAATAAAAACGTCCGATTCCGCTGAGTTCTTCTGATAATGTAATTGTATAATTAGAGGTTTCATTTAGCTCTGTAAATGAATTATCGTTTTTATCTTCTAGAAACACTCTCATAGCTGAAGGAAGATTTACGGAAGTTCCAGAAATGGTAATCTGAGTCCCATTTGCTGCATTTATTCCGATAGGAATTATCATATTCTCTAAATCGATTGGGGGTAATGATTGAATGGATAACTTTTGCCCTTGACTATCAGAAACCAATGCTGTATATACGGCAAATGAAGAAGAAGTTCCATTGAAGATAGAACTATCAAACCCATTATCAAATGCCGTTGTAGTTCCTTCAATGTAATATACATCTGCTTTTCTTGAAAGCGTTCCATCTGTTAATCCTAATTTTATTTCTGGTCTTGTAGCAGAATCATTTGTTCTGAAGGAATCTGTTCCTTGATATGATTGCATGGCCTTGGTAAATTCAAAAGTGTTTGTGCCTGTCGAACTAATAAAGAAGCCTTGACTGGGTGCGATATAAAAAGCAGAGCTCGCCTGGTTATAGGTTTCATAGGAACTTGTAGCCTGATTCCATAACCATAATGTATTCTCTGTTAAACTACTAGAATTTACAGTAAGTATGTTATTTGTAGCATCGGCATTGGAATTGGCAGCGAGGAAAGAAGGAAAAGGATTTCCAACTAGGTTGAAGGAGTTACCTCCAGTGCCCGAACCATCGCTAATTGGAATCTCGATATTTTCAATCGGTATAGTACCTGTAAAGCTAATATCTCCTGTCGATTGCATTTTGACAGAATACCCTTTACCGGAAATAAATGTATCTGCAGTATCATCTCCATCTTCTCCATCAACTTGACCTTCGGTGTAATAGTTCCATCTGTCGACTAATAGAGCTTGTGAATTGTCATAGGTTGCTATTGCTACATTTTGAGAATTTCCGGTTCCCGAACCCAATGCAGGGGATTCATTTGTATAGAAATCTACTATCGTTTGACCCACTAATGGTGATGAAACTAGATACCAATTGGTGGTGCCTATATATCGTTTATACGTCATTGTCCCTGAAGAAGATCCAAGTACTATTAAAGATCCTCCTGAATTTATTTGAAGATCTCCAAGAACAGAAAGATGACCAGACACTGTAAGTCCATGACCACTATTTATAGTTAAGGTTTCCCCAGAATCAATTGTGAGATTTCCAACGTATGCATTTGAATTCGAACCAATAATGGGGGCATTTGAAAGGTCTGGAATACTAACAGTAGAAGATGAGGTAGGAATTCCATTGTCCCAGTTACCACTTAAATTCCAAGTAGAGTTGATGGCGCCAGTCCATGAGGTTGAATTTATAGTAAAAGCCTCCGATGAAAAAGGCAAATTTAATTCTCCATTTGTTGTTTCGGTGCTCCAATTAGAAGAATTGTCACTTAGAAGAGAATAATAGTCGGAATAAGTAGACTGACTCGATCTTGATCCATGATAAACACCACCATCTGGGGATGCGGTATTATCAACAACTATGATAGAAGTTCCGATTGTTAAAGAGGTATTTGTAAGAGTAATTCCATCTCCGTCAAAAGGCCCTAATTCACTTGAATCATTCCCGATCTGTAATGCGGCAATATAGGCACTTGGAGCGCCGATATCAGATCCTACATATGCAATGATCCCATCTTTAGAACTTGAAATGCTAAAGCTGCCGGTTCTAGAGATGCTTCCAATAGATACTCCAAAATCTGGGTTTAGTTCATTGTCAATGTCTGTAAAAACTACAACAGTTCCTGCGGCAATATCATTATTGCCGGTCTTCCAAGTTATGGTTCCTTCACTACCTGAAAGTGCGCTGGGAGTTCCTATACCTGTGGTTTCATCGTCTGTGAAATAAACTGTGGAATTAGACGAGATAGTAGACAATAGAACAATGGAAAAATCTTTATCACCATCAGCGTTGAATCCAATAAAGGCTATATCTCCTTGGGTTTGACAAAAATTAACCTTAGTAAAGAGAAAAAAGATTAAGAATAAATTGATTAAATAGCTCTTTTTCATGTTGGTAAAAGTTGTTTGCAATTTCTTAGAGACACAGGATATGTATCTTATGTCTTATAGACATTAGTTCAAACTTTTACAATATGTTATCTAGGTCTAGTTTTTTCTCCAGAAGAATGGAGTAAATAAAATCAGTACAGTGAAGAGTTCAAGTCTTCCAATAAGCATTAAGAAGGCACAGAACCATTTAGCTCCGCCCGTCAAATGGGCAAAGTTGTCTACGGGACTAACTGAACCAATGGCAGGCCCTATATTTCCTAGACTAGAGGCTGTTGCTCCTAAGGCTGATATGAAATCTAATCCTAGAAAAGTTAGGATTACAGAAGCGATCACAAATATCAACATGTAGATTACAAAGAAG
>CAZDKB010000102.1:0-8983 GCA_964505885.1 uncultured Flavobacterium sp. | reverse complement strand
CCGTTTCTGAACGAAGCGGAATACATCGCTATAAATTTCCTGATGTAAAGGATCAAGTATTGATGATTGACCTGAATCATAGAGATGAGGTATTAAGTGCTTTTGTTGAAAGTGTTTCAGCCACAGAAATTACAGGTCATAGACATTCGAAAGCCTGGGCAACCGATCAAAAGTTATTCTTCTACATAAAAACATCACACCCCATCGAGGGGCGTTTAGATCATCGTGTTCCTAAGAACAGAGAACGAATAGCGGGTTATGTTTTTGATAACCCAAATAACGAACCTGTAACCATCAAGATTGGAATATCCGCAGTAGATATTGAAGGTGCTAAGAGAAATTTAGAATCTGAGATCGGAGATAAATCCTTTGAGCAAGTCAAAAAAGAGGCACAGGACAAATGGGAAAAACAATTGGAAAAGATCGTAGTTCAAGATCAGAATGTGGATAATAAAACAAATTTCTACACCTCAATGTATCACTCAATGATTGCTCCAAACCTATATCAGGATGTGGATGGTAGATATCGAGGGATGGATTTAAAGATTCATGAAACTAAGGATTTTGAGTACTATACTGTGTTTTCTTTATGGGACACCTATAGGGCAGCTCATCCTCTTTATACGATTCTTGAGACAAAAAGGACTAATGATTTTGTAAATACCTTTCTGGCTAAATATGATGAAGGAGGAATCATGCCTATCTGGGATTTGGCGGGATGCTATACGGGTTGTATGATAGGTTATCATGCGGTACCAGTTATTGCTGATGCCTATCTAAAAGGAATTCAGGATTATGATACCGAAAAGGCCTTGAATGCCATGAAACACTCTGCCACACAAGATCATTTAGGATTAGAGAGTTATAAAGAATTTGGTTTTATTCCTGTAGAGAAGGAGTCCGAATCGGTTTCCAAAACGTTAGAATATGCCTATGACGATTGGACGATAGCGCAAATGGCAAAACAGATGGGTAAATATGAGGATTATAAGACCTACTCGGAAAGGGCTCAGTATTATAAGAATATCTATGATCCAGAATCGATGTTTATGAGAGGAAGGTTTAGAAATACTTGGTTCTCACCCTTTGATCCCTATGAAGTTAATTTTAATTATACCGAAGCGAATTCTTGGCAGTACAGTTTTTATGTACCACAAGATATTAGTGGATTCATAAATCTTATGGGAGGAAAGGCTGCCTTGAATGGTCAGTTGGATGAACTCTTTACAGCAAATCAAGAAACTTCAGGAAGAAATCAAGCTGATATTACAGGTTTGATCGGACAGTATGCTCATGGAAATGAACCTAGCCATCATATGGCCTACTTGTACAACTTTGTGAATAAGCCACATAAAACACAAGAAAAAGTAAGGCAAATCTTAACAGAACTATATACCAATACTCCAGACGGAATCTCAGGGAATGAAGATTGCGGACAAATGAGTGCTTGGTACATTTTTAGTTCGCTTGGTTTTTATCCTGTAACTCCTGCATCTAATGAGTATATCATCGGTACTCCATTATTTGATAAGGCGACTATCAACCTTGAAGATGGAAAAACTTTTACGGTATATGCTGAAAATATCTCAGAGGAGAACAAATATATCAGAGCAGCTTATTTGAACGGTAAAGAACATCTGTATTCCTATATCAATCACACAGACATCATGAAAGGAGGATCATTAGTTTTTGAAATGACAGATACTCCTTCTGATTGGGGAACCGAAGATAAATATGTGCCTAAAACAGAGATCAAAGATCATAAGATCATTCCTGCTCCTTTCATAGCTGCAGGTGATGTGGCATTTAAAGGAAAAACAGAAGTGCAATTGGCTTCTGTTGAAAAAGGATCAGATATCTTCTATTCATTTGGTGGTGATTTTCAGAAGTATGATAAGCCGCTCACGATTTCTGAGAAATCTTCTTTGAAGGTTTATGCTCAGAAGGGAGATTTGAAAAGCGCAACAATTACAACCGATTTTTATAAAATCGATCCGAATATTAAGATTGAATTAAAGACCAAATATGCAAATCAATATAATGCAGGAGGAGATAATGCATTGATTGATGGTATTGTTGGAGCAAGAGATTTTAGAACTGGAACTTGGCAAGGCTATTGGAATGAAGATGTGGAAGCTATTGTAGATTTGGGAAGAGCGAGAGAAGTAAATTCTATTGAAGTCAATTTTTTAAGAGATCAGCGCAGTTGGATATTCTTACCAACGAATGTGGAATTCCATATATCACTCGATGGGAAACGTTACAGAAAGATCAAAGATTGGAAAGCACCAAAGCCTTTCAATACGGATGAAGTAGTCATAGAAAGTGTGAAAACGAATGAGAAAATCAAGACGAGATATGTAAAATTAGTTGCAAAGAAACTAGGCAAGCTACCGGAGTGGCATTTAGGTAATCCACATGATGGTAGGTCTTGGATCTTTGTTGATGAGATACAGATTAAGTAATGTAACAATTTAGCAATGTACTAATGTAGCAATGTGATTGTATTTAATTAATCAATGGAAATTTAGTTATTCTTATAAATCGACCAACGAAAAACCAACATCTAAGATCCAACACCTAACAAAACTTATATGAAAAGAAGAAAATTTTTACAAAATGCATCATTATCAGCCATTGGAGCGGTTACAACAGCTTCTGTAGTAGGCTGTGAAACAACCAGTGAAAAGAAAGAGTCAACCGCGCCTGTTTTTACAGGTGATGCTTTAAAACCTTTGGTTATTGCAACTTGGAGGGTGCCAAATGCTACAGCAAAAGCATGGGAGGTACTTCAAAATGGAGGATCTTCATTAGATGCTGTAGAACAAGGTTGTATGGTAGTGGAGGCTGATGTCAAGAATACATCTGTAGGTAAAGGAGGTCTTCCAGACCGTGAAGGTAGAGTAACACTGGATGCTTGTATTATGGATAAGAATGGTGACTATGGTGCTGTGATGTGTGTTCAAAATATCACTCATGTAATCTCTTTGGCAAGAAAAGTAATGGAGGATTCACCACATGTAATAATGGTAGGAGAGGGTGCAGAATTATTCGGTTATTCTCAAGGTTTTCCAAAAGAGAATCTTTTAACTGAAGAATCTAAACAAGCTTGGGAAAAGTGGAAAGAGAAATCAGAATACAAGCCAATTATCAATATAGAAAATCACGATACTATTGGAATGTTAGCCATCGATCAGAATGGTGATATTTCAGGAGCTTGTACTACAAGCGGATTGGCATATAAAATGGCAGGAAGAGTAGGAGATTCTCCTGTAATTGGTTCTGGTTTGTTTATAGATAATGAAATTGGAGGTTGCACGGCAACAGGAATGGGAGAAGAGGTTTTGAAGACGGTAGCCGCATTTTTGGTTGTTGAGCTCATGAGACAGGGAAGAGCACCTCAGGACGCTTGTGAGGAAGCAGTAAGACGAATTGTAAAGAAATCTGGAGAGCGATATAAAGATTTTCAGGTAGGACTGATCGCCGTTAATAAGCAAGGAGAAACTGGAGCCTATTGTATCCATGAATGGTTTAACTATAATTTATACGTAAACGGAGAAAACAAAAATTATAAATCTGACTTTTATAACAAGAAAGCCTAATGACATCAACCAATAAATCTTATACTTCGGCCTTTATCTTTCTAACCTCTTTGTTCTTTTTATGGGGTTTTATCACGGTTTTTGTAGACCCGTTAATTCCTCGACTTAAAGAGGTATTTGAGCTTACGAACTTTCAATCAGGTTTGATCCAATTCTCGTTCTTTGGAGCATATTTCTTGCTTTCAATTCCGGCAGGATTCATTCTCTCCAAGATCGGTTACAAAAAAGGGATCATCTTAGGTTTGATCATCATGAGTCTGGGTTGTGTGTTGTTTTATCCGGCTGCATCATCCCGAATTTATATTGTCTTCTTGTTGGCAGTATTTATCCTGGCTAGCGGAATGACTGTCTTACAGGTTGCAGCAAATCCATATGTTGCTGCATTAGGACCAGAAGAAAGTGCTTCCAGTAGACTAAATCTTTCACAAGCTTTTAATTCTGTAGGAACAGCAATTGCACCAGCGATAGGAGCTATGCTGATACTAAGTGATGATATTAAAACTTCTGAAGAGATCGCAGTATTATCGGAAACAGCCAAACAGGAGTATTTCAACGCAGAGGCTTCTGCTGTTCAAACTCCCTTTTTAGGTATTGCTGGTTTTGCCTTATTGCTGGCGGTGATTTTTATGTTTGTGAAATTGCCTCAAATTTTAAGCAGTCTTGCACCGAAAGCAGGGTATTTTGATGTTTTAAAACATCGTTTTCTACGATTGGGAGCCATAGGAATCTTTGTATATGTCGGAGCAGAAGTAGCTATAGGGAGTTACCTTACAGATTATTTTTTAGAGATGAAGCTTTTTGATGCCATTAAGAATAATGACTTGATGAGATCAATCTCTGAAAACCTACTCAATCAAGATTTAACTCAAGTTGATAATAAGGCTATTGTTGGTGCTTTTGTGACTTTTTATTGGTCCGGAGCCATGGTTGGTCGCTTTATTGGAGCCTATCTAACCAAAGTCTTTAAGCCAGCATTGATCTTGGGAACATTTGCTATTGGCGCCTTGACTTTGGTTGTTCTATCTATGACGACTTCGGGGTTATTTTCTATGTGGACTATCCTTGGAGTAGGATTGTTTAATTCCATTATGTTCCCTACCATTTTTACCCTAGCGATTGATGGGCTAGATGATCTTAGACCACAAGCTTCTGGGATATTATGCACCATGATTGTGGGTGGAGCTATTATTCCGCCGTTGTACGGTAAATTGGCCGATCTCTATGATTTTAAAGTAGCTTTGGCTCTCGTCTTAATTTGTTATGGTTATATCTTCTTTTTTAGTCGCGCGAGGCTTAAAAGAAGTTAGCACGTTGTTAAACTAGAGTCTGATTTCTTGAATTACGAGATCAAGTCATGAGCTATCTTATGACACTTCATCAGAGTTTGTTCTACGTCTTCAAATGTTGTTCTTGGATTGATCAGACACATTCTAAGGACGATCTTTCCTTGAAGAATAGTAGTAACCATAAGTGCCTCTTTACTAGAGATTATCTCTTCTGAGATCTTTTGATTCAATGCATCTAACTTCTTTTCAGAAAAGTTCTTTTTGAAGGGATTGAATCTAAAATTGATAATCCCAATAGTTGCAGGGGATATGATTTCCCAATTTGGGCTTTTACGAATAAAATCTTCCACCTTTTCGGCTAGGTCAATATTATAATCTATGGCGTCTCTAAAGGACTGTAATCCGAAGGTTTTGATAGACATGTAGAATTTTAAAGCTCTAAATCTTCGGGTTAATTGAACTCCATGATCGTAAAAATTGATCTCGGAAGTATTCCCTTCAATATCACGCAAATATTCGGGTTTTTCTGTGAAAGTAGTACTTAGCCATTTATGATTTCTTATTAGCAAACACCCCATTTCATAAGGTTGAAAAAACCATTTATGTGGGTCTACTGTAATAGAGTCGGCTTTTTGAATTCCTTTTAAATATTGATTTCCGTTTTTTGATAGAATGACAGCACCCCCATACGCTGCATCCACATGAAACCAAAGATCTTCCTCTTTGCAGATCTTCGCAATTTCATCTAATGGGTCTATAGTTCCGGTGTTCGTAGCTCCCGCAGTTCCTATCATACAGAAGGGTTGGAGTCCGGCTAATTTATCTTTGGCAATCGCATTTTTAAGTTTGTTCACAGACATCTTGAATTCCATGTCCGTAGGAATAATTCGCACTTGATCTTTTCTGAAACCAATAGTTCTTATCGCTTTGATATTCGATGAATGAGTTTGATCTGAAATATAGATGACGGCTTTAGAAAAATCATCGCCACATTTGATGCGTCTTGCTGTTACCAAGGCAGTTAGATTTGCCATAGATCCTCCGCTTGTAAAAATCCCTCCCCCTCGTTTGGTGGGGAACTTGAACATCTTTAACAGCCAATTAATAGTTACGATCTCAAGTTCAGCGGCCGCAGGGGCATTGGCCCATCCACCAGCAAAAATATTAAAACCTGTAGCCAAAGTATCGGCCATGGCACTCACATAATTACTGGGTCCCGGTACGAAGGAGTACATTTTTGGGTGAGATAGAATGTCGGTTTCCTTTAGAACTTTATTCACTACAAAATCGAGGACTTGATCTTTATCAGTCCCATTTTCTGGTGCGTTTTCCAAGAATTCAGCATCCATTTCTTCTCTAGAAGCATTGAAAACTGGACTTTTAGAATTTAAGTTTATATAATGATCTACTATGGCATCTACGACTTTATAGCCGTAGTCTTTCATTTCTTCCTCTGAGAGTGTAAGAGTAGGGTTTGTTTTCATGTGCCTGAAATTTGCTTCAGCAAATATACCTGTAGTCAAATTCAAGAAATATGATAAATAACAGGATTTATATTAAAAACAAAAAAGTCACCTGATGAAGGTGACTTTTTACTATTCTGTTACTAAGATTACTCTTGTTTTTCAGGATTTAAAATTCCTAAAATATAATCGTCTTTACTTAAGTATTTCTTAGCTACTGCTTGTAATTCTCCCACGGTAAGGTCATTTACTCTCTTTTCATAGGTTTTATTTCTATCCGAGGGGTAACTCAAATAATCCGTATTTTTTATTTGTCTTAGCCAATATCTATTTGTTTTGATATTTTCCTTGAAATCATTCAAATATCCTTCCTTTACCTTATCAAGATCTTTTTGAGATGGGCCCTCGTTAATTAAAGATTTCAACTCTGCAAGAGCGATGTTAGTAAGTTTGTCTACATTCTCAGGTCCACATGGAAAGGAAATAGAGAAATTGAATCTACCATAAGGCATTTTGCTTATGCTACCTCTTGCGGATGATGTATAAACTCCACCAGCTTCCTCTCTTAGTTTTTCCGTAAGTTTGATTTTGAGAACTTCACTCACAGCATTTAATGCCATCGCTTCTTTTTGCGAGTATTCTGCATCTCCACTAAAAGAAATGTTCACCTGACTTTTTTGGTCTTTACCTTTTTCAATTACCTTTTTATAAGGCCCTGTTCTAGGTTTAAAGGTTGGGACTTTGTAAGTTTCTCTCTCTTCTGAAGAAGGTAAACTTCCAATATACTTCATAGAGAATTCTACAAGTTTCTTTTCATCGATGTTTCCAACAAAATAGAAGTTGAAATCTCCAGCATTCGCAAATCTCTCCATGTATTTCTTATGGGCAAGATCATAATCGGCTTGGTCATATTTCTCTGGAGTAGGGAATCCATTATATCTTGGGTTTCCTTCATTCATAAAATCAGCCATTTCTTTTTGATAGAAGAAATTAGGGTTTGCCAAAAGGTTTCCTAAGAAACTCTTTTGCTTATTAACAAAAGATCTAAAAGCTTTTTCGTCTTTATTAAGACTGGTAAAATAAAGATGAGTCAATTGAAACAAATACTCAAAATCTTTTGGAGTTGTTGAGCCTGAAAGACCTTCGCTATATGAACCAATATTAGGACTCACATACGCTATTTTACCAGACATCATTTTTCTCATGTCTACAACTGAGAAATTATTCACCCCTGCCTGAGAAAGAGCTCCATTTGCAAAACTGGTCGCCTTTAATTCTTCATCAGAATACAGCGAAGTACCTCCGAAGCTAAACGCATCAAACAAAATCTGATCATTCTTAAAGTCGGTGATTTTGTAGGTTATTTTCGCACCATTGCTCAAAGTAAATGTTTTTGTTCCCAAGTCTGCATTTTGAGAAAAGCTAACCACAGATCCCGCAGCAGGAAGGTCAGAAATCATAGATTCTGCAACTTCCTTCTCTTCATAAGGCTTGATGTCTTTCCCGGAAATGCTTGCAAGAAGATCTCTTACTTGTTGTTCTGTAACCACAGGAACACCCTCTTTTTCTGGCCCAGTTAAGATTACGGTTCTATTATCGTCTCTTAAATAATTCTTGATGACTCCATTTACATCTGCAAGCGAAATAGCCGGAAGTATTTTTTTATAGGTTTCAAAAGTCCACTCAATTCCGGGAATTGGGTTTGCATTTAAGAAATGAGATACATATTGTCCCACAATTCTTCCCGATTCTGTCTTGTCTTTGTCTTTAAAAGCTCTTTCTAGACCTGATAATATACTTTTCTTGGCACGCTTTAATTCTCCTTCTTTAAATCCGTGTCGTCTAACTCTTTCATTCTCTACTAAAAGTGTTTCAAGACCTTTTAATTGCCCATCTGCACTTGTAGCCGCCACCGATTGGTAAGCTTCTTTTGTTTTTACAATAGTTTCGCCGTGATAACTAAATCCATAGATAAAAGGAGGGTTTTCATTATTGGTCAATTCATTCAATCGATCATTGATCATTTCCGAAAACAAAGATTCGATCATAGTCTGTCTAAAGTCACCTAAGCTAACAACAGATTTTGCATTCCCTTTGTCCTTGAAAGCAATCTGAACCTGACTAAAAGAAGCCTCTTTGTCTGTTGCAATGGAGATTAAAGTCTCATCGTGATTTTCCATAAAGAACTCAGGTCTCTTTCTTGGATTCTTGACTGTTTTAATTCCACCGAAGTATTCTTTAATCTTAGATTCTAAGGTAGCAGCATCAATATCTCCTACGGCAATTACCGCCATTAGATCTGGTCTATACCAGTCTTTAAAGAATCTTCTAATGCTTTCATGTTTGAAAGTTTCTAAGTTTTCTTTTGTTCCGATCGGTAGTCTTTCTGCATATTTAGATTTGTAAGCAATGACAGGAAGATTTTTCTGCAGCATTCTGTCGTTTGCACCTTGTCTTAAACGAAGTTCTTCCAAAACAACACCTCGTTCTTCATCAATGTCCTTTCCCTTTAATAAAGTAGCACTTGCCCAATCTGCCAAAATTTGAAAACCTGTATCTAGAGTTTTCTCATCATCACTTGGGATAGGAAGTATATACACCGTTTCATCGAAGCTTGTGTAAGCATTTAAGT
>CAZDKB010000101.1:0-9154 GCA_964505885.1 uncultured Flavobacterium sp. | reverse complement strand
TTAGGAATTAACTTATTTATAATAATTCTAAATAAGTTAATTTTCTATCTAATTTATTATTGATTAGGTTTGTAAATATTTGTGGTTTCATTTTTGCTAATTCCTCAAGGTAGAAGAAGTTTTTTATGAAGAAATTAATTTTCTTTTTGGTTTTATTGTCATCCTTTCAATGGACTTTTTCTCAAGTCAACGAACCCACTTACATCAAATCCATTGAACTCAAACCTCTACAGGAGAACAACTTTTCCATCATTGTACCAATGACAACAACTTTGGAGCTGAGTTTTGATGATCTTGAAGGAGACCAAAAGGACTATTATTACAAAATAGAGCACATGACTCATGATTGGACATCAAGCGGCTTACTTGCCAATCAATACATCGAAGGTTTTCAATCACAGATCATTTTTAATGTTGAAAATTCGTTCAATACTTTTCAGAATTACACACATTATTCCGTTCAATTTCCCAATCAAAATACAAGAATCACACAAAGTGGCAATTATCTTTTATCCGTTTTAGATGCTGATGACGAAGTGATATTTACCAGAAGATTCACCCTCTATGAATCTGTGGCAGTGGTTGGTGTAAACGTAACCAGAAGTAGAACCACAAACTCCCTAAATCAAGAACAGACGGTCAATTTTGTTGTAAATCACCCAACAATAAGACTCAATATGCCCAATCGAGAAATTCATGTTGCAATCCTTCAAAATCAGAATTGGAAAACCGCAATAACAGATGTCCAGCCTCAGTTTTTCAAACCAGGGCAACTTGTTTATAGATACATGAACAAGATTAACTTCGCTGGGGGAAATGAGTATTTATTTTTTGACAATAAGATCATTAGAAATGCCAGTGTTAATGTGGCTAGAACAGTTAGGAGAGAAGTGTTTCACAACTATCTATATCCTTACAAGAATTTGTCCGTTAAGAATTATACGTTCAACCCTGATATCAATGGTCAATTCATGATTAGAACCTTGGAAGGTGCAGATCCTAAAGTGGAAGCAGACTACGCTAGAATGCATTTTACCCTTCAAGTGGATGAAGAGTTTCAAAACAAGAACGTCTATGTTTATGGCGCTTTCAATAATTTTTCTCTCACAGAAGAGAACCAGTTGTATTTCGATCCTGCAGACCAAAGTTATAAGACAGATTTTCTCTTGAAACAAGGATTTTACAATTACACCTACGTGACTCAAGACAGCAATGGAAAGATCTCACAATCTGAAATACGAGGGGATTTTTCAAAGACAGAAAATGAGTACACGGTTCTCGTTTACTACAAACCTCTGGGTGGATTGTTTGACAGGGTCATTGGAGTTGGCTCATTGAGCTTTGACGGAGAGCGCTAGTTTTGAGTGATCAGATTTGAATGTTGAATGCTAATTGTTGAGTATTGAATCAGTCCTTAACTTATAGATTACCCAATTCATTCTCACTGTTGTATCACATTGAAACTACCCAGTTAAGAATTCCTATAACTCTGTAACCACGGGGCAAATCGACTTGAAACTTACGATCTAAATCCATACATTTACTTCAATGGTTCAACAAATCACTAAAGGAATAAAGATCTCGGTTCGCACAAAGTACGACGGAACTTTGTACAGAAATTATCGACTCTATCATAATTTCAGCTATTATGTAACCATAGAAAATAAATCTTTAGAAACTGTTCAGTTAACAGATCGCTTCTGGAAGATATTAGATTCCTTAAATAATACAGAAATCGTTGAAGGCGAAGGAGTCGTTGGACAGACTCCCATTTTAGAACCACATGACACTTACAAGTACAAATCTGGATGTTTTTTGTCCTCAAATGTAGGTGCAATGAGTGGCCATTATACTATGGTTAATATTGAGACTCATGAGAGTTTTCAAGTAAAGATCCCTACCTTTCAACTTTCAACGCCCATATCATTAAACTAATACGATTCAATAAACGCAAGAAGCTCAGAAAGCTTCCAAAGGCAAAAGATTCAGAGTGCCTTAATTGCGGGCACCCTTTTTTTGGTCATGAAAAATTCTGTCCTGAATGCGGGCAAAAGAATAAAGGTTCAAAAATTACTTTTCTTAGCTTTATCAGCGAAGTGTTCAATGGATTTATTTCATTGGATGCCAAGGTATGGACAACTCTTATACCATTGCTGATTAAACCGGGAAAAGTCTCTCGAGATTTTATTGAAGGTAAAAGATCTAGATATACGAATCCATTTCAATTTTACATCTCAGTGTCTATCGTTTTCTTCTTGATCTTAGGAGCGGCTAACAAATATCAGGAACTTCAAGATTTTGGAGGAAATAAAGCATCCAGAGGTTTTAATATCGTTAATTTCAGTGATGACCGTAAAAAACTCGACTCAATTGTAAAAGCTGTTGATACAGATTCTATAATTAATAACACCAATATTCAAGCAGGTTTCAATCAGCTGGACTCCATTGAAAAAGAAGAGCTTAAAAAGGCTGTCAATCAGGTAAAAGATTCTTTTGGTGTTATAAATTTTGAAACAGTCAGTGGTAAAAACAGAAAGAAGAGTGATTTCGAAAAAATGAAATCTTACCAGAATAAGAACAAAGATTATGGTATAGATCAATCTTTAGATAGTTTGAAAATCGAAAAAACTTTCTTTAACAGATTTCAATATTCAATGGCAGCAAAGGTGAACGCCTTTATCAATAATACAGCAGAAGAAAATAAAAAACTAAGTAAGGAATTGATATCCTATGCGTCAATCTCCATCTTTATCTTCTTACCCATATTCACCCTATTTCTAAAGTTTATCTATATCAGAAGAAAGTTTACCTACGTGGAACATCTCATCTTTGTATTTCATACTCAAACAGTGTTCTTCCTACTGTCAACCATATTTTTTATCCTCTGGTTATGGACCCACAATAGTAATATAGTCCCTGTCTTTTTGCTGTCTTTCCTGATCTATTTAATCATTGCAATGAAGAAGTTCTATCAACAAGGAAAGTTCAAAACCTTTGTAAAGTTCATCTTAATCAATTGGATCTTTATGATAATGGGATCTATTGGTTTTGCAATGGTTTCATTGATCGCGTTTGCAATCTATTAATATTCGATCTGCGTTTTTGTATTCTCTTTCAGATCAAAATAATTTAAAGAAATATTTCCCTCTTTTCTCTGCACAGATGTTACGCTGACCGTCTCAACAAAAGACCGTTTCATTCTTAAACTGGTTCCTTCAGTTCCTTTATCTGTGCTGAGATGAAAATTCAAGATCTCCTGTCTATCATATTGATCATTTTGATCTAGCCATTCCTGAAACCAAGAAATTCTATCCTGTTTCATTTTCTGATCGTATAAGGTAGAAGAAGACCATATTTTTGGTTCTTGAGAAAGCTCATGAAAATGTTTATTAGATCCATCCCAAACCAACTCAAAAGTTTCTAATGAATCGCTCCAATCAACCAAGATCAAGGTAAAAGGTTCGATATTTTCAAAATCAAATTCTTGGATGTAAGTAACCGGATCATCAACACTCAAAATATTTTTCACTACCACACCTCTACTCATTCTGTAATAGCGGTTCCTTTGATGTTTTTCAAAACCTCCGTTTAACAAACAAACCAATCGATCTTTCTCACTAAGTCCGATCCAAGTACCGCCTGCCAACTCATCTTTAGGATAAATCAATTCGACACCATCTTCCAAATATGTCTTTGGCGGAATTGTTTTTCTCATAGGACTCTCATCCCTATTTGAGGTTAAAATGAAGTCATTGTTTTTAAGAGGTAAATAGCTAACTGTGCACATAGAAAATCTTCTTTCTTAAAGATCAAGGAAGTAGCGTTTATCTCAATTAAATCTGATAAATAAATCGTAACTTCGCGACACCAAAATTAGTCCATTACAAATTAAAAACATATAAAATGGGAAAAGGTTTTTTTCATGTACCTACAGCTATCAATGAGCCTGTAAAATCGTACGCTCCTGGAAGTCCGGAAAGAGCGAGTGTATCAGCACAATACAAAGAGTATTTCAACGGAAATACAGATGTTCCTATGTATATCGGTTCTGAGGAAATCAGAACAGGGAACACTCGTAACATGACTCCTCCACACGATCATCAACATGTGGTTGGTCAATATCATTTGGCTGAAAAGTCTCATGCTGAAAGTGCAATCTCAACAGCATTAGAAGCAAGAAAAGAATGGTCTCAAATGCCATGGGAACAAAGAGCAGCTATCTTTTTAAGAGCTGCTGAATTGGTTGCTGGGCCTTACAGAGCAAAGATCAATGCTGCAACGATGATCGCTCAGTCAAAAACCATTCACCAAGCAGAGATCGATGCCGCATGTGAGTATATCGATTTCTTAAGATTCAATGTAGAATTCATGTCTCAGATCTATGATGAGCAACCTGATTCTGCAGAAGGAATTTGGAACAGAGTTGAATATAGACCTTTAGAGGGATTTGTATATGCAATCACCCCTTTTAACTTTACAGCTATCGCGGGTAACCTTCCGGCAAGTGCTGCTATGATGGGGAATGTTGTAGTTTGGAAACCATCTGATCATCAAATCTTCTCAGCAAAAGTGCTAATGGATATCTTTAAAGAAGCAGGTTTACCTGATGGGGTAATCAACATGATCTACGGAGATCCAGTAATGATTACAGATACTGTTTTGGCGAGTCCAGACTTCGCTGGAATCCACTTCACCGGATCAACTTATGTTTTCAAAGAGATCTGGAAAAAGATTGGTGAGAACATTCATAACTACAAGACCTATCCAAAAATTGTAGGAGAAACTGGTGGTAAAGACTTTATTGTAGCTCACCCATCTGCTAACCCAAAACAAGTAGCAACGGGAATCTCTAGAGGAGCTTTCGAATTCCAAGGACAGAAATGTTCTGCAGCATCAAGAGTCTATCTTCCAAAATCTTTAGCTGAAGAAACCTTGAACTATGTGAAAGAAGATATTGCATCTTTCAAAATGGGATCTCCAGAAGACATGAGCAACTTTATTACCGCTGTGATTCATGAAGGATCTTTTGACAAATTAGCGAAGTATATTGATGGAGCTAAAGAAGATGCCGATGCTGAAATTATCGCTGGTGGTGGATATGATAAATCGAAAGGTTACTTTGTTGAACCTACGGTAATCGTAACAACAGATCCAAAATATACAACTATGGAAACTGAATTATTCGGACCTGTTGTAACTATATATATCTACGAGGACGAAAATTGGGCAGACACCTTAAAATTAGTAGACGGAACTTCTGAATATGCATTAACAGGAGCAGTCTTTTCGACTGATAGATATGCCATCGCAGAGGCTACCAAAGCACTAGAGAATTGTGCAGGTAATTTCTATGTAAACGACAAGCCAACAGGAGCTGTAGTAGGGCAACAACCCTTTGGAGGAGCAAGAGCTTCTGGAACAAATGACAAGGCAGGTTCTGCACAGAACTTATTGCGTTGGGTTTCTCCGAGATTGATCAAGGAAACCTTCGTATCACCAACTGATTATAGATACCCTTTCTTAGGTTAATATCTTATAAAAATGGTGCTAAATCCTAGTTTAGCACTTCTAAAAATTTTGTTAAAAGGAATTATCAACTCGATAGTTCCTTTTTTATTTGTTGTACTTTTGCCAAGTTTCCCAACCAAACTGAATGAAAAATTTAATTTTTCTAATCTTTTTAACAAGTTTTTTAGCAAATTCTCAAGTTGCTAAAAAGACAGTGACTGTAAAGTATATCAATGAAGAAATCACTCTAGACGCAGTGCTGGATGAACCAGCTTGGCAACTAGCCAAACCTGCGACTGATTTCTTTCAGTATTTTCCAAGTGATACTGTTCAAGCAATCAATCAAACAGAGATTCGATTCTTGTTTGATGACAAAAACCTCTACGTTGGAATCAAAGTAAATGCAAAGGGGAAAGATTATATCGTTCCCTCCCTTAGAAGAGATTTTCGTGCTGGAGGTAGCGATAATATTACCTTGATGTTCGACACTTTTAATGACGGAACCAATGCCTTTATTTTTGGATCCAACCCTTATGGTGTTAGAAGGGAAATACTGCTCTCAGGGGGTGGAAACGACTTGCGAGGATTCGTAGAAGCCTGGGATGCGAAATGGTACGGAGAATCAAAGATTCATGACGATCATTATATATTAGAATGGAAAATTCCTTTGTACTCTTTTAAATACAGAGAAGGAGAAACTAAATGGCGTTTTAATTCTTACCAGTTCGATACACAAGACAACGAAAGAAATACTTGGATGCAGATTCCTCAAAACCAGTTTATTTTTAATCTGGCTTTTATGGGAGATATGATTTTTGAGAAGCCTTTAGGTAAATCTAAGTCCCCGATATGGGTAGCACCCTTCGTCAATGCCTTTAGTGGTAGAGATTTTGATTCGAATGAATCTACCAATACACTGTCGTTTGGTGGAGATGCTAGAATGACGGTTGGGAATAGTATGAACTTGGATCTGACGCTAAATCCTGATTTTTCGCAAGTAGAAGTAGACCAACAAGTAACGAATCTCACTCGTTTTGAAATTGGTTTACCTGAACGAAGACAATTCTTTATTGAGAACAGCGATCTTTTTGGTGATTTTGGAAACAATAGAGATTCAAATCCTTTCTTCTCTCGAAGAATAGGAATCGCTAAAAATAAAGACGGGGAAACCATAGAAAACAAGATCATTGCTGGTGCAAGACTCAGTGGAAAACTAAACAATAATCTTCGTTTAGGATTCTTAAATATGCAAACAGCGGAGGATCTAGAAAACGAGATTCCTACTGTCAACAATATGGTCGTCTCTCTTCAGCAAAAGATGTTCAGTAGATCAAATTTGAATGTACTATTCATCAACAAACAAGCTACCAAAGATTATGACTTTTTAGACCCTGCAGACGAATATAATCGTGTGATTGGTATGGATTATCGTTTGGCGAGTGCAGATAATACTTGGTCTGGACGATACTTCTTCCATAAATCATTTTCTCCAGGAGTTACTTCTAATGATTATAGCGCAGGATTCGATACAAGATTTAATAATAGAAATCTTGGAATTAGATTGAGTGGAGTGTTCGTAGGAGATAATTATCGATCTGATCTTGGGTTTATCAGAAGAACAGATATCTTTAAGATTAACCCTCAGTTTGAATATAGGTTTTGGCCTAAGAAAGGAGCTATTCAAAGACATTCCTTTCAGTTTACTCCCATTTATCTTTGGAGACCAGAGCTAGATTTCGAGAATTCCGATTATACGATTATCTCAAGATGGAGTGCTAATTTCCAGAATACAGCAGAACTTAGAGTTTCTATGTTCAATCGCTTCACTCGATTATATGACCCATTTGATCCAACCGGAACAGATGGAGGCATAGAACTTCCTGGGATGGCGAATTATCATTACACAACTTTCGAGCTAGATTATCGTTCAGACCAACGAAAAGTAATCTCTTATAGTCTAAATCCTACCATCGGACAATTCTACAATGGGAATCGGTATTCCATGGAAGCCAGCATGAATTGGAGAGCACAGCCCTTCTTATCAGGGAGCATCCAGATGAGATTCGACAGGATAGAATTACCAGATCCGTATCCGAGTGCATCTATCTTATTAGTAGGACCAAGATTAGATGTTACCTTCAGCAAAAGTCTATTTTGGGCTACTTTTTTTCAATACAGTAATCAGAGAGAAAACTTTAGTGTAAACACAAGATTACAATGGCGTTTTGCTCCTTTATCGGATCTTTTCATTGTGTATAATGACAATTATAACACCGCAATCATCTCTCCTCGTTTTCGATCGATCAACCTGAAGCTTACCTATTGGCTTAACATATAATAAGAAAAGTTTCCTTTAACATTTCCTTAAGAAACCATGGTTTGCAGAATACCTAACTTCGACACTTCAATTTTTTAACAAACAAATAGTTTAATATGATACATAAGAACATTTCTAGACTACTAGTGGTTCTTTTTGTTTTTGGACTTGCTTTTGATGCTGATGCTCAGCGCAAGAAAAAGAAGAAAAGCAAAAAGGGAAAAACAGAACAAGTAGCTAAACCGAAACCTAAACCAAGGCCTAAGAAAGGTGCTATTCAACCTTATGGTAAAGTAGTAACCAAGGACATGAAGACTGATGAAGGTCTATTCAAAGTTCATTCAAAAGACGATGCTTACTTATTCGAAATTCCAGATTCTCTGATGAACAGAGAAATGTTAATGGTAACTAGAATTGCAAAGACAGCAAGTAACATCGGATTTGGTGGTGGTAAAACCAACGAGCAAGTGCTTCGTTGGGAAAGAAAAGGAAAGAAAGTTTTATTACGTGTTGTTTCTCACAGAGTAGTAGCTGATACTATTTTACCAGTTCATGAAGCCGTTGTAAACTCAAACTTCGAGCCTGTACTGTTCTCATTCCCGATCAAAGCCTTCAACAAAGACACAACTGGAGTTGTAATCGATGCAACTAAATTGTTGACCGATGATGTAAAGCCAATGGGATTCCCACAGTTCTACAGAACTCGATATAGAGCTACTCGTTTAGATAAGACTCGTTCTTATGTGGAAAGAGTTAGTAGCTACCCACAAAACATCGAATTAAGACATGTAAAAACATATTTTGCTTCAAGACCTCCTTCAAATGCAAGTGTAGGATCTATTTCTGTTGAAATGAGTAACTCTATGATCTTACTTCCAAAAAATCCAATGAAGCGTCGTTATTTTGACGAGCGTGTAGGATGGTTTGCAAGAGGACAAGTAGACTACGGTTTAGATGATCAAAGAAGTAAGACTTTAACTTATTTAGATCGTTGGAGACTAGAGGTTAAAGATGAGGACATGGCAAAATTCAAACGTGGTGAACTCGTTGTACCTAAGAAGCAAATCGTTTACTATATTGATAGAGCAACTCCAGAAGTATGGAGAAAATATATCAAGCAAGGAATCGAAGATTGGCAAGTAGCTTTTGAAGCAGCAGGATTTAAAGAAGCGATTATCGCTAAAGATCCACCTTCAAAAGAAGAAGATCCAGATTGGTCTCCTGAAGATGTTCGTTATTCAGTTGTACGTTACTTAGCTTCTCCTATTCCAAACGCAAACGGACCTCACGTAAGTGACCCACGTTCTGGAGAAATTTTAGAATCTGATA
>CAZDKB010000100.1:0-9206 GCA_964505885.1 uncultured Flavobacterium sp. | reverse complement strand
GGATTCAATGCGACAGGATTCTTTGAGACGGGTGAAAAGAAAAATTACCGATACAAAACGCAGACCCTTAACAATAGACACTACATCCGTAAATAAAAAGCGGAAAAAGACTTTAAAGAAAAAGGACTAAATCTGTTTACAAACTCTTTGAATCACCTCCTCTACTCTCTCAAATTTATACCCAATAGATTTCTGAATTTTTTCAGACGAGTATAAAGATCTTGTATGTAATGATCTGGAAGAATGTTTACTCATTCTTGGTCTTTTTCTAGTAATCTTCGATTTGAACAATTCCCATCGCCAGAAGATTTCTGTTGCCCATGGTTTGATCAACTTGGAAGGTCTTTTTTTAGCCAAGCCATCTGCGATAGAAGAAAGCACCTCTTGAAAGGTTTTGTTCTCTGAGATCAAAATAAATCGTTCGTTTTTGATTTTACTTTCCATTAAAGCAATCATTGGCTTCACCACATCTTCTACTCCCACAAAACCTGTGCTTCCCTGAGTGTAAAAAGAGAAACCATTTTTTACTTGAGAAAAGAGTTTTCCAGAACCAGAATTCCAGAATCCACCTCCCAAGATTACCCCAGGATTCACGATAACCACATCTACTCCTTCCTGACTAGCACGCCAAACTTCCATCTCACCTCCGTACTTTGTAATGGCATAACCATGGTTCTTTTCGTTCCCAGACCAGTCATTCTCTTCTTCGGCGATCTCTTTTTTGGGATCATCTCCTATGGCCGCGATAGAACTTACATAACAAACCTTCTGCAGTTTAGCATCAATTGCTAAATTCATTAGAATCGCAGTTCCGTAGATATTTACTTTTCTCATTTCTCGATAATCAATTGGGTCAAATGAGATTAAAGCGGCACAATGATATAGTTGAGAAACGCCTTCAAACAAAGGAGTCATAGAAGGAACATCGGTAATGTCTGCTTGATACCAATCAATCTTTGAGAAGAATTCATCAACAGAATCTGTATAGTAAGAGAAAACTGTTTTGACAGTTTCTAAGCTATTTTGTGAACGATAAATTGCCCGAATTGCATCATTTTTTTGAGTCAAATGATATAATAAGTGTGATCCTACTAAACCCGTTCCGCCAGTGACTAAAATCATAATGCGAAGTTAGTTTATTTACACTAGAAATGTATCTTTGCTACTTTATTATAAGTAGACCATGACAAATTTTGTTGAAGAGCTAAAATGGCGAGGATTGTTGCATGATATCATGCCAGAAACAGAGGATTATTTATTGGAGAATCAAACAGCTGGCTATATTGGTTTCGACCCAACTGCAGATTCTTTGCATATCGGGAGTTTGGTACAGATCCTCATCTTAAAGCATTTTCAGAGAGCCGGACATAAGCCTATTGCCTTAGTCGGTGGTGCGACAGGAATGGTAGGTGATCCCTCTGGAAAATCTAAAGAACGTAATTTGTTAGATGAGGCTACGCTTCAAAAGAACATCGAAGGGGTTAAGGCACAATTAACTCGATTCTTAGACTTTGATACCACAGCAGACAATGCTGCGATCTTAGTGAATAATTTCGATTGGATGAAAGACATTTCCTTGATCGATTTTGTTCGTGACACAGGAAAGCACATCACCGTAAATTATATGATGGCTAAAGATTCTGTAAAGAAACGTCTAGGCTCAGAGTCTAAAGAAGGGATGAGCTTTACAGAGTTTACTTATCAGCTATTTCAAGGGTATGACTTCTATCACTTATACAAAGAATTCGATTGTAAAGTGCAAATGGGAGGTTCAGACCAGTGGGGTAATATCACTACAGGTACAGAACTGATCCGAAGAAAAGCTCAAGGGAAAGCCTATGCTATTACCGTTCCATTGGTTACCAAGGCTGACGGAACTAAGTTTGGAAAAACGGAAGGTGGAAATGTGTGGTTGGATGCCAACAGAACCTCTCCTTATAAATTCTATCAATACTGGTTAAACTCTTCTGATGAAGATTCAGAAAAGTATATCAAAATCTTTACCTTCTTAGATCAAGCAACCATCGAGAACTTGATTGCAGAACACAAAGAAGCGCCTCATATGCGATTGCTTCAAAAGAAAATTGGTGAAGAAGTTACAATCATGACCCACGGTCAAGAAGCTTATGACAATGCTATCAAAGCATCGAATATCTTATTTGGAAGATCTACAGCAGACGATCTGAAATCTTTAGATGAGCAAACTTTCTTGGATGTATTTGACGGAGTTCCTCAAGCTAGTGTTTCTTCAGAAGATATTGCTAACGGATTGGATATGATTGGTGCATTATCTGCAAAAACCGGATTCTTAAAGTCTAACGGAGACGCAAGAAGAGCTTTAAAAGAAAACTCTATTTCTGTAAATAAAGAAAAGGTGAAAGAAGATTTTATGATCTCTTCTTCTGATCTAATTGCAGATAAATATGTGCTTCTTCAAAGAGGAAAAAAGAACTATTTCTTATTGAAAGTAGAGTAGTTTCTATAAAGAAACACTTCCAATTAATTGAGAAACATCTGGGTGGTCACTACCGCCTTTTTCTTCTATAGTTATATTAATAGATTCTGCATCTTTAATATAATTCATAGCCAAGGTTCGTTGTGCTGAATCTATAACTCCCATGTCGATCATTTCTCCATCGACATCAGCCCACATTTGATAGTCTTTGTCCTTTAGTTCTGGTAAGTTATGTACATTGATTAAAACAGATTGTTGTTCATGGTTTACATAACTTAAAACTGCGGCATCAGGTGCTAATTTATTTCCAATTAATAAATGACGCTCGGTACTAGGGTCATTCACATAGGCAATCCAGTCGTCTTTTTGAAGAGAGTTCTTGGCAAGGGTATTCAATGAATCTAACAGAGATTCTTGCTTCGAAAGATTAGATTCTATTTGAGTTTTTGCATCGTCTAGTTGAAACATTAAAACTAAAGAGGTCGTCATAAAAATCACCGCTATACTCGCGGCTACCGCAAAATATCTCTTATAAGGTGCAATTGAGATTACTTTTGGAGAAGAGATCTTATCTAGAAGCTCAGCCTTTACTTTATTCGGTGGTGTCACGGCATTTTCAAAAGCCAATTTTTCCATGCTCTGCTCAAGATCCTTGAACTGCTGCATAAGTTCAGCATCAGATTGCAGTAGTTGATCAACTTCCTGCTCTTGACTTGCGCTTAGCTCTCCTAAAAAATAGGCTTCTAATATTCCTTCCTTTTCTATGTACTCCCTTGTCATCTTCATTTCAAAACATGTATTAAAGTCAAAATAATAAGATTTACCTTAAGGTAATTCTCTTTTAGCTGCTTCAAGGCTTGTCGAATATAAGATTTAAATGTCCCTAACGGAACATCCATCTCCTCGTAGGCCTCTCTGTGTGTATAACCCCTAAAAAAGACCAATTCGATCGCCTTTTTATGATGTGGTTTTAAATGGCTAAGAGAACCTTTTATTTCGATTGTTTTATCTCCTGTTTTTACATATTCTACAGATGTATATACACTTAAATCTTCGCTTTGGATGATGTTCTTGTCAGAATTTCTAATTGCGTTTAAAGATTTGTTCCTAGCGATACGATATGCCCATGTATAAAAGCTGGCTTTGTCTTCATCATAAAGTGGTGCCTTATTCCAAATTGTCAGAAAAGTATCCTGTAATACCTCCTGAGATAACTCTTCAGAACGACAGACTTTTAAGATAACTCCATAAATCGCAGCAGCATAAAGATCATAGAGCCTTGAGAAGGCCTCTTGGTCTTTCTTTTTCAATCCATCAATTAAATTTTGGTGCTGTTGCATTTTGTTAAAGCTATCACAAAATTAGGTAAAAAAAAGCTTCAGCTCATCCAAACAGAAAAAACCCGTGTAATTAAGAGTGTAACAAAAACAAAACTCATGTTTAATTTAAAATCTAATAAAATGAAAAAATCACTAATTATTTTATGTTCATTATTTGTTTTAGGGTCTAGCATCAGTGCTAATGCTCAGAAAAAGTCTGTTGTTGGAATCGCTGCTTCTGATAATAATTTCTCAACTCTAGTAGCAGCAGTTAAAGCTGCCGGATTGGTTGAAGCTTTAAGTGGAGAAGGTCCATTTACCATCTTTGCTCCTTCTAATTCTGCCTTTGCAAAGATCGATGAGATCACACTTAATAGCTTATTGGAAAGAAAGAATAGAAGAACCTTAACCAATATCTTAAAGTATCATGTTGTTGCAAACGACATCAGAGCAAAAGACGTTGTTTCTTCATTAAAAGTAGGAAACGGAACAGCACTAAAGGTTGTTCAGAAGAATGGAAAAATTTGGTTGAAAGACAAGAATGGAAACTATAGCCAAATCATTAAAACAGACATCGTGGGTAAAAACGGAGTAATCCATGTGATCGATGCTGTTGTAATGCCGAAAGCAAAGAAAAAATACTACAATTCTCACCACTAGAGAGAACTACACCATGCTAAAAAATCAAGAGAAGTTGCCTTAGGGCAACTTTTTTTGTACAAAATCATATTTCAATCCCACGAAGTAATTGTGCAACAGACTCTGCCGTGATATCTCTTTGTGGCATAGCAAACATCTCATAACCTACCATGAATTTCTTCACAGTGGCACTTCTCAACAGAGGAGGATAAAAACTCATATGCCAATGCCAATGTTCATTCTTCTCATCATTGGTAGGAGCTTGGTGAATTCCGCTAGAATAGGGAAATGAGCAATTAAATACCTTATCGTATTTCCTGGTGATCACAGAAATAGCATCAGAAAAATCAGACTGAGTCTTGGAATCCATCGAACCAATATGCCTTTGATGCTCCTTTGGAATGATCATAGTTTCAAATGGCCATACTGCCCAAAAAGGAACCAAAATTACAAAGGAGTCGTTTTCGTAGATGATTCGTTTATCATGACCCAGCTCTTCCTGAACGTACTGCAACAACAAGGATCGTTTATTCTGTTCATAATAGCTTCTTTGCTGATCATCCTTTTTTAAGATTTCATTCGGCAATGATCTCTGACTCCAAATTTGACCATGGGGATGAGGATTACTACATCCCATGATGGATCCTTTATTTTCAAAGATCTGAACATAATTGATAGCTGGATTCTCACCCATTTCTTGATACTCTTTCATCCACACTTGAACCACTTTTTGAATTTGAGATACATCCATATCGGCCAAACTCTTGGAATGATCAGGAGAAAAGCAGATCACTTTACAAGTTCCTTTTTCCGAGGTTGCTTTTAATAAACCATCTTCATAATTAAAATCTTGAACATCCTGCTGTAAGGCTGCAAAATCATTAACAAATACAAATGTGTCCTTATAATTGGGATTCACTTCACCATTTGCTCTTGTATTTCCCGGACATAAGTAACACGAGGCATCGTAGTTTTCTCTTTCAAAAATTGGATCATCTTCTTCTGCTCCCTGCCAAGGTCTTTTAGCCCGATGTGGAGAAACTAACATCCATTCACCTGTCAGGATATTATATCGTTTATGGGATTGATCTTGTAAAAGTTGAATCATAATTCTAGTCTATGGGTTCCTATAGAAAACTTGATCTTGTAGATAGTACAGGGTTTCTGAAACTTGGCCTCATAAGAAGCTTTTAATCTATCTTGAAAGGCTTCTGATTGGTTTTTATACACCATATTTACGGTACATCCTCCAAAACCACCACCCATCATTCTTGCTCCTATGGCTGCAGGGTCTTTTACTGCTGATGAAATTAGGTAATCTAATTCAGGGCAGCTGATCTCATACAACTCTTTAGCTCCTTGATGAGCTTCAAACAAATATCTTCCTAATTGATCATAATTCCCTTTTTGAATCGACTGAACTGCTTTTCTCACTCGCATATTCTCTTCAACAATAAAGAGTGCTTTTCTGTAATCGTCGGCTGAGAATTTAGATCTTTCTCTTTCTAATTCCATCAAAGACAGATCCCTCAGAGCTTTTTTATTTAAAGTCTTCGCTACCCTTTCACAACTTTCTCTTCTGTCATTATAAGCGGCTTCCGCAAGAGTATGTTTTACATTCGAATTTACAACTAAGAATTCGATATCAGAATTTCCAAATTTTATCAATTCAGAAGTCACGCTCCTACAATCTAAAAATAAAAGATGATCTTCCACGCCCAACATGCTCGTATATTGGTCCATGATCCCACATTTCACTCCAACAAAATTATGCTCGGCTTTTTGAGAGATCTTGGCCATGGTCAATGCACTTAATTTTAGATCGAACAACTCATTGAGTCCAAATGCCAAGCTATTCTCTATACCTGCTGAAGACGATAATCCTGCTCCTTCTGGAATGGTTCCTCCAAAAATAACATTCACATTATCCAAGGGTCCACATAGCTTTTGAGTTTCTGCAATTACCCCTGTGAGATAGTTTCTCCAACCTCCTTTTTCAACAGGTTGAAGCTCTTCAACCTTGCACTTAAATCTTTCGTTCTTATCAAAAGAAATAAAGGTGGAATGATCTTTTTCTGATCGTTGAATCGCCAAAAAAACATACTTGTCTATAGCTGCAGGTAGCACAAATCCTTCATTATAATCGGTATGTCCACCGATCAAATTAATTCGCCCAGGGGAAGCCACCATAATGGGATCAGAAGAAAACTCTTCGATAAATCTCTCTTTGATATTTTCGATCAGTTCCTTCAATTAAAGCGAATTTCTAATAGCATAATAACTCTCGTTCTCCACCGATCCTTTTTCCTGATTCTTGATCATCTCAGACAACCTTGCTCCCATCTTTTTAAAGTCTGTAGAAATCGTTGTGATGCCTCCTTCAAAGACCTCTTTCAAAATGGTGTCGTTGTAGGAGATAATTCCAATGTCTTTTCCAAGTACCAACCCTTGTTCTCGAATCTTTTTGATAAGAACAATCAAACTGCGATCGTCTAAGACAAAATAAACTTCTCCTTTTCTTACAATTCTGCCTTCAAGTATTGAGATTACTCGTTGTGTGATGACATTCTCTTTTTGAAATCTGTTAAAACCCTCTATGATTCCTTGAGGTTGTTTTTCATTCTCGAAGAGTAAAATGAACTCCTTATACTTAGAAAAAAATGAGTTTACTTCTTGTAAAAAGGAAAATATTCCTTCTTCAAAGTTTTGATAGATCGCAGGGTATTCATGAAGTTCTTTAGAGGTCTGGTCTAAAATATATACCTTGTCTTGAGGTAGATCTTTGATCATGTTTTTAACACCTTTTAGATGGGCTGGCATGATCACATAGACATTGTACTGTCCGATATTATCTTCAATCAAACTCTTCATCACTGATGGGTTAAAATGATGAAAGAAAAAATCGATTTGAACGTCCTTACCCATGCTTTTTACAAAAGAATTACAAAGATCCTCTTTGAATGAATTGAGTTCATCCAAGAGCATAAATACCTTCTTTTGAACCTTAATGTTCGCACTTTTAATAAAATAGCCTTTGCCTGGGACTGAATTTACGATACCTCTTTCTTTTAAGATCCGGAAAGCTAAAAGAACAGTATCTCTTGATAAAGAATAATTCTTGCAAATGGTGTTGATAGAAGGCAATTGATCTCCTTTTTTTAACTCTTTTGAAACAATGGATTCTTCAACCCAATCAATGAGTTTTTGATACTTCGGAGTTCCTTCTTTTTTATGGATCTGTAAAGATGTCATAGGGCAAATATAATTAAATACTGGTAGGTACTGGTAGGGTTTATAATTTTTTTTGTAATTTTAGCGAAATTAATCGTGTTTTAGATCAACTGTATGAAAAATTCTTCCCTTAGTTTTTGTTGCTCTCTTCTAGTCGTTTATTTGTTTGCAGCTTGCAATAAACCTAGTAATGACATCAGTTTTTATTATGGCGCTGATCTTTCTTATGTGAATGAAATGGAGGATTGTGGTGCTGTTTATAAAAACAGTTCTGGCCAAGAACAAGACCCCTATGAGATTTTTAAAGACGCAGGTACCAATTTAATTAGACTCAGACTTTGGCATAATCCAGATTGGACGAATTATTCCAACTATGAAGACGTAAAGAAGTCGATTGCAAGAGCAAAAGAACAGAATATGCGGGTGTTGTTAGATTTTCATTATTCAGACAACTGGGCAGATCCCGAGAAGCAGGAAATTCCTGCTGCATGGCGTTCAAAGATGGATGATACGGAAGCCCTAAGTCAACTGCTATATGATTACACCTTCTCTACCCTAATGGATCTAGCAAATCACAATTTAGCACCAGATATAGTACAAGTGGGGAACGAGATCAATCCTATGATCCTTCAAGACAAAGAACTAAAATGGCCTATTGATTGGAAAAGAAACTCAACATTATTGAATAGCGGAATTCAAGCCGTTAGAGATGCTTCTCAAAAGTCTGGGGAAAACATGGAGGTCATGCTACACATTGCTCAGCCTGAAAACGGACTTTGGTGGTTTAAAGAAGCTAGTGAAAACGGAATTGCAGACTATGATTGGATCGGACTCTCTTATTACCCTGCTTGGTCAGATTACAACTTAAATAATATTCAAGAACCTCTTTCCAATTTGATTCAAACCTATCAGAAAAGACTGATGGTTGTAGAAACTGCCTATCCATTTTCTATGGAAAATTTGGATGAAGCAGGAAATATTTTAGGTGATAGCGCTCTTATTGAAGGTTTTAAACCCACACAACAAGGGCAATTGGATTATCTTCTCAAGCTTCAGCAAGAAATAGAAAATGCTGGAGGTGAAGGTTTGATCTATTGGGAACCTGCCTGGGTTTCTACCTCATGTAAAACACGCTGGGGAACAGGTTCTCATTGGGACAATGCCACACTTTTCGACAAAAACAAAATGCCTACCTTAGGATTAACTTTTTACAATGGTTCAAAAAATGACGAATAAGAATACTTTCATTTGTGTGCTAACATTCTTAATTTCAATGTCTATGCAGAGTCAGTTAAGAACATCTGAAATATTAAAAGACAACTGGAAGTTCATCAAAAAGGACATTCCAAATGCAGAGACGATTGCTTTCGACGATGCTTCTTGGGAAGACATTTCTATTCCGCATGATTGGGCCATAAACGGACCCTTTATTTTAACGGGTAATGGAGATACCGGAAAACTTCCGTGGAAAGGGGAAGGTTGGTATAGAACTCAATTCAACCTTTCTAATGACCTTTCTTCAAAACGAGTGTATCTCATTTTTGACGGGATCATGGCATTCC
>CAZDKB010000099.1:0-9226 GCA_964505885.1 uncultured Flavobacterium sp. | reverse complement strand
GTGACCAATTTAATAGAGGTTATGTTGAAAGACCTGGTGTGAACCTTCAAGAGTTTATCTTTAAGAATGAAAATACTTCTAATCTATTGAAGTTTGGTGCAGATGTATATATCAATGATAAGAATACCTTATCCTTCTATACAACTCAGAACTGGTTTACAGGAACTTTTGATGGTAGCTCTAGAATCTCAGATAATTCTGGAAACCTATTAATCGATGCTCCAAATGCTCAAACCAATAAATTTCCAACAGGAACTTATAACTTCAACTATAAGGTTGATTTTGCTAAGAAAGGACATAACTTAGAACTGGAAGCCACTTATTCTAACACGAATGGTGAGAACTTTCAAGACAATATGGATGTTTTAAATCCAACAAGTATCAATAATTTCTTTAACGATATAGAAAGCGAAAGAAATAATACTCAGATTAATTTAGATTACACAAATCCTTTAAACGAGACTACCAAGTTAGAATTAGGATTAGAGTATAGAGGAGATAATACAAATAACACCAACTTGACAAATCAGCAAGTAATGGATGTGAATAGTAACTTACAATATGTGGGTAGCTCTCAGTTCGATTTCCAAAGAGATATTTACTCTGGATATATCAACTACGCAAAAACAATGAAGAAATTCACGATGCAATTAGGTGCAAGATTTGAAAGCTTCCAAGTAAACGGATTGTTTGATCTATATTCTGATGACACCTTTAATACATTAGCAAGTACAGCAACAGTAGATCAAGATCTATTTAATGTATATCCATCTGCTTTCTTTACTTACAGTCCATCAGAAAAGAACTCTTGGCAAATAAGTTATAGTAGAAGAATCGACAGACCAGGTATTCAACAAGTAAATCCGATTAGAGAGTGGAGTACTCCATTTGTAACTTCAGTGGGTAATGCGGATCTTTTACCTCAGTTCACCAATTCATTTGAATTGAACTATACTCGTCAGATCAAAGGTGGAAACTTAACATTTGGAACTTTCTACAGAAAGGTTGATGATGTGATCTCAAGAATTACATTCGCTGATCCTGCAGATCCAAACAATCCTCCAACAAGACAGATCTTGACATTCACCAACTTTAGTGATACAGATGTTTATGGAGTAGAGTTCTCTGCAAACTTCAGAATGAACAAATGGTGGAGAGTAAACTCTAGTATGGATTTCTATTCTCAAGAGCAATTGGGTAACATCATAAGTACAGGTAATACTCCAGTTCAAAGAACAGTTCAGAATAACGTATTCAACGCAAGAGTGAGCAACAGCTTTACTGCTTCAAAGAGATTAAGATTACAACTTTTTGCAATGTTCAGAGGACCACAAAAAGATATTCAATGGGATGTAAAGAGCATGTGGATGGTAAATACCGGAGCTAGTTATACCGTATTTGATGGAAAAGGTACCATAAACTTTAGAGTGAATGATATCTTCAGAGGAATGAGATTCGGGTTTGATTCTACCAATCCATTTGTACAGAACGGAGAGTTCTTCTGGGAAAGCAGAACAGCCTTCTTAGGATTCAACTACAGATTCGGTGGTGGAAAGAACAGAGCAAAATCTAGAAGAAACCGAGACAATAATGAAAAGCAAGGTGGCGGAGGATTCTTTTAAGATCTCCAGAAAATAACCTTAAATCTAAAGTCGTTCTAAATTTTATTTGGAACGGCTTTTTTTATGTTAATATCCTGTGCATTACATTTCCCTTATTTAGCAGAGGATTCTAAGGTTTTTTTATTAGATTTTAGCAATTCTAAAAAATTCCAAAATAACTAACTGAAATGAAAAGATCCCTCGTGACGCTTTTATTGCTAGTATTTGTTTCTAGTGTTTCAGCGCAATTTTTATCGAGCAAACCGGATAATTATGCAGTGACTGCAGAAAACTATATTGATTTTATTCCGATTGCACCTGTTCAAATTAAATCTGATGTGATCAGTGCAACATCAAACAATGAGATCAAGTCTCAAACAACTTTGCAAATGTCTATGGACAAGCAATCTGTTTTGAACTTCCTTCCTAACGAATCTATGGAAACAACCATCCAAAGATTTAATCAAGATGGTTCAGTATCCTATTTGTACTCTGGAAGATCTGTAAAGAAAGGAACTTATAGATTAATCGTAGATTACAATAAATACATTATACAAACAGTTGAAGGTTCTGGAAATGACAGCTGTGTTGGTTATGCTAAAATCGGAGTAGGTCTTCGTATTGTAGCTAATGTAAATGCATTAAAGAACAATATCGATATTAGTAGTTTAGTTGCTTTAGGAGCTGCTGCTGCTAAAGGTGAAGTTTCAGGTAGTGTCGGATACCAAGTTGTAGGAATCGAATCAAAAGAGATTACTGCTGCAATTCCAATCAACTCAGAAATAACTTCTTCTATCAACCAAGTATTCTTGCAAGCGATGGGAGTTGTAAAAGGGAAAGTATATGACAGTGCAACTAGATTATACCCACAAATCATTGCGATCAAACACACTGGATGTGATTTGACTACAATTACAAAGAATTTAATTGGTAAGTACGGAGCTACGAACTAATTCAAATATTTACACACACTAAAAAAGCCGTTCCAAATTGGAACGGCTTTTTTTATGTTTATGCTCAGAGAGTCTAAGCTTCTTTTATCTATGAGTCTATCGACTTAATTACCATCTTATTACTACAGAGCCCCAGGTAAATCCACTACCAAAAGCAGCCAGAACGACTAAGTCCCCATCATTGATTTTACCTTTCTCCCAAGCTTCGGTTAAGGCTATAATGACAGAAGCAGCTGTAGTATTTCCATACTTCATAATATTGTTATACACCTGATCATCGCTTAACTGAAATTTCTTCTGAATGAACTGTGCAATTCTTAAATTAGCCTGATGTGGGATTAACATATCAATATCTTCTTTCTGTAATCCATTTGCTTGCAATCCTTCTACAATTGCTTCAGAAAATCTTACAACAGCATGTTTAAATACAAACTGACCATTCATATAAGGATAGTAAGACACATCATCTGGATTATTTTCAGCTAGAATCTCTGGCACCCATCTACCTGTTGCAGGACCATCTAGCATTAATTCTCTTGCATGTTTACCTTCTGAATGTAAGTGAGAGGATAAAATACCCTTTCCTTCTTCTTCTGTTCTGGAAACAATTGCCGCTCCTGCTCCATCACCAAAGATCACAGTAACATTTCTCCCTCTAGTAGATCTTTCCAATCCACCCGAGTGATTCTCTGAACCGATCACCAAAATATTCTTATACATTCCAGTTTTTACAAACTGATCTGCAACGGACATCGCATAAATAAATCCAGAACACTGATTACGGATGTCTAAGGCTCCAATTGTTGGCATACCCAACATATCTTGGACACGAACTCCTCCTCCGGGGAAATACATATCCGGACTCAAAGTAGCAAAGATGATAAAGTCGATATCTTCTTTGGATAAACCGGCTCTTTCAATGGCAATAGTTGCTGCTTTTGCACCCATTGAGGAAGTATTATCACCCGTTTTTGGATCGATCCATCTTCTTTCCTGAATTCCTGTTCTTTCTTGAATCCACTCATCTGAGGTCTCCATCCATTGTTTAAGATCGTTATTTGTAACCACATTATCTGGCACATAGTATCCTAATCCCGTAATCTTAGAATTATACATAGGTTCTTAATTTGTTGTTTGTTATTGAAGAAACCAAAAATACGAATTTTAACATTTACCAAAAAATGCCATGGCCGAGCTATCACGAATCAGATATCAGGGATATTTGACAGATTTTATAAGTTGAAATGTCATCTTGACAGAAAGAACTCTTTGGTATTTTTTTTGTCTATACGTTAACAACTAATAAAAATTCAAACAAAACGAAATATGAGCAGAGGAAACATTAATGTATCGGTAGAGAATATCTTCCCGTTAATCAAGAAGTTTTTATACTCAGATCACGAGATCTTTTTACGAGAACTCATTTCAAATGCGACAGATGCGACCACTAAACTAAAGCACTTGATCTCTATTGGAGAAGCCAAAGTAGAATATGGTAATCCACAGATTGAGATCAGAATAGACAAAGACAATAAAACACTTCATATCACAGACCAAGGTTTGGGTATGACAGCTGAAGAGGTTGAAAAGTACATCAATCAAATTGCCTTCTCTGGTGCTGAAGAATTCCTTGAAAAATACAAAGACGAAAAGAACGAAACAGGAGTAATTGGTCACTTCGGACTTGGATTCTACTCAGCATTCATGGTTGCTGATAAGGTAGAGATCATCACCAAGTCTTTTAAGGATGAAAAAGCAGCTCACTGGACTTGTGATGGTTCTCCTGAATATACTCTTGAAGAACACGATAAAACAGATAGAGGAACGGAGATCATTCTGCATATCGCGGAGGATTCTACTGAATTCTTAGAAGAATCTAAGATTACTGGATTGTTAACCAAGTACAACCGTTTCAACCAGATTCCAATCAAATTCGGAACAAAAGAAGAAACGCTTCCTTTACCTGAAGGAGCTACCGAGGACGCTACTCCAGAAAAAATAACTGTTGATAATATCATCAACAATACAAATCCGGCTTGGACAAAAAAGCCTGCTGATCTAGAAGATGAGGATTATAAGAACTTCTACAGAGAATTGTACCCAATGCAATTTGAAGAGTCATTATTCCATATTCATTTGAATGTAGATTATCCATTTAACCTAACTGGAATCTTGTATTTCCCTAAGTTGACTCAGAACTTAGATATGCAAAAAGACAAGATTCAGTTATATCAAAACCAGGTATTTGTAACTGATAATGTAGAAGGAATTGTTCCTGACTTCTTACAAATGCTAAAGGGTGTAATCGATTCTCCAGACATTCCTTTAAACGTGTCTCGTTCTTATTTACAGGCTGATGGGGCCGTAAAAAAGATCTCAGGATATATCACTAAAAAGGTGGCTGACAAACTTTCTTCTTTGTTCAAAAAAGATCGCGAAGACTTCGAGCAGAAATGGAACGACATCAAAGTAATCATCGAATACGGAATGTTATCCGAAGAAAAATTCTTCGATAAAGCCAAGAAATTTGCACTATATCCAACTGTTGATGACACCTTCTTCACTTTTGAAGAGTTGATCGAGAAAACCAAGGATACTCAGAAAGACAAAGATGATAACCATATCATTTTATATGCAGCTAACAAAGATGCGCAACACAGTTATATCCAAGATGCAAAAGCAAAAGGATATGAGGTTCTTTTATTAGACTCTCCAATTGTATCTCATTTGATGCAAAAGTTAGAGACAACTGAAGAGAAGATCAGATTCACTCGTGTAGACGCAGATCATATCGATAACTTGATCAAGAAAGACGACACTGCAATCTCTAAATTATCGGATGAAGAAAAAGAGACGCTTAAACCTATGATCGAATCTAATGTTCCTAGTGAAACTTACACAGTTCAATTAGAAGCTATGGATTCTGAAGCATCACCTTTCTTAATTACCGTTCCAGAATTTATGAGACGTATGAAGGAAATGAGCGCAACTGGTGGCGGAATGATAGGAATGGGTAACCTTCCTGAAATGTACAACTTGGTTGTAAATACGAATCACCCATTAGTAAGTGAGATCTTAAATACAAAAACTGAGAAAAAACGTAACAGATTGATCCAACAATCTTTTGACTTAGCAAAGCTATCTCAAAACTTACTGCATGGTGAAGAGTTAACTAACTTCATTAAGAGAAGTTACGACCTCATCAAGTAGTATTTGTCGTGCCCAAGTCGTGGCACAATCTATATATCTCAGACCCCTTTGCTTCGGTAAAGGGGTTTTTCTGTGATTCAAAATGTTAAAAACTCTTATTCCCTCTGTCAAACAGCCTGTTAACTCAATCTAGTTTTTATTAAATTTGGTTATCCTCTAGTTTTGAGTAAACGAAATAATTATGAGAACACTAACAAAAGTATCGGAACGGTCTATTCAATATAGATCTAATGAATCAAAAAGATCAATAACTTTCAATTTGAAAAAGGATGCAGCCAAATACGCTGGCTTGGTATTTTTATTTCTATTGATGTATTTTATGGCAACTCCAACATTCTCACAAGAAAAGAAAAAAGAGGTTCCCGTAAGAAAGATCGATGCAAAAGAAATGGAAAAACGTAAAAAAGAAGGACGCATCGTAAAAGGTAAAGTTCTATTTAATGCTGAAGGACTTCCTGGAGTGAATATTGTGCTAAAAGGAACCAATAAAGGAATTGATTCTGATTACAACGGAAACTTCCGTTTTCCTGTGGCTCTTATAGAGGGTGATGTTCTAGTTTTTTCATTTATCGGTTTTGATGATACAGAAGTAAAGATGGATAAACAAACCAATTACTTTAATGTAAAAATGATCGAGAGTGCAGAGGTATTGGAAATCATTGTACTAGATGCACCTCAAACCACAAAGCTTTTTAAATCCAGTAAAAAAGGATTCAAAAAGAAGAATGATTAAAAAACTTACATACGCAGTATTTTTCATTTCTGTTTTTGTAAATGCGCAGATATCAGATTTCGAGTATGTCAGCTTTCATAAAGCTGACAGTATTGCTGCGTCTTATTTAGGAGCGAATCTTAACAGTATCCCTAAACTGGCTTATTTACTCACTAAAGATCTCGATACAGAAGTAGAAAAAACGCGCTCCATTTTCAAGTGGATCGCGAGTAATATCACCAATGACCACCCTGTTTATTTAGAAAATAAGCGAAAAAGAAGGCAATTAATAGACAATCCGGTTGCATTAGAGAAATGGAATCAAGAAGTGAAAAGAAAAACACTTCAGGTTCTGATTAAAAAAAAGAAAACCGTTTGCACGGGTTATGCCTTTTTATTTCAACAACTCTGCAAATTCGCCGGAATTCAAACCAAAGTAATCAATGGCTACAGCAGAACCGGCGGTACTGAAGTAGAAGATTTGAAAAGTCCGGATCATTCATGGAATGCAGTTTTGATCAATAATAAATGGTACCTCTGTGACCCTACCTGGGCAAGCGGAATTTATGATCCAGACACAAGTTCTTTCATTTTTGAATATAAAAAAGGTTATTTTCTTACAGAACCCAAGTTGTTTGTAAAAAATCATTACCCAATAGATCCAGAATGGACCTTAATCAAGGAAAACAATCCAAGCTTGGAAGAGTTTGTAGAAGGACCACTACTTTACACCTCTGCATTTAAGTTTGGAGCTTTGTACGAAGCACCCAACAAAATGTACAATACCGTTCATAAAAAGGAAGCCATTTCTTTCGAGATTCAATTATTAGATTCCACAAAAGTAAAGGAGGTCTATGTCATGCTGAGCGGAAAAAGAAAAGATGAAGTGCTAGATCCCTTGAATTTAGAGATCAAAGAAGAATCTATAAAATTTGATCATAAATTCCTGTTCAAAGGTTATTATGATATGCATCTCATGTTAGATGGTGAAGTGATCATGACCTATGCTTTTCATGTAGTAAATTGATAATTGGTTTTATTTGCTAACTTAGAAGCAACTAACCTTATTTTATGTTTTTTAAACATTCAAAAAATCGCTTAGAAGCTCTGAGCGATGGAGTATTTGCTTTTGCCGCTACCTTAATGGTAGTGGATCTGGGATCGTCTTCAGAGTTCATATCCTTTTCTGAAGAGCTACCTAATTTCATTTCATTTTGTGCAAGCTTTTTTATCATGATGGCACTGTGGAAACTTCATTATAATTTTTTTAGAAGAACCAAATATGTTGATAATTGGATTATCAGCTTTAATATGATCTTACTCTTCACAGTACTATTCTACATATTCCCAGTGAAATCCCTTCTGGATTCTATGCTTCAAAAAAAAGGAATGAGTGTATCAGAACTATCTGAATTATTTCAAGTCTATAGTATAGGGTTTTCCGTGCTATTCTTAAGTTTTGTACTTATGTATTATCGAGCTTATAAAAAAGATAAAAAAGTAGAAAACCCTTATATTCTGCTTTTTTATACTAGACATTTTTTGTTTTTCGTTTTAGTCGGAATCATTTCTAGCTTGATGGCTAATTTCAACATTGGAATTAGATATGGTGCTCCTGGATTTATTTATGGAATATTGGGAATTCTTTGTTATCTTCACTCGGTTCAATTTCAAAAAAAGTTCCCCCTAAACTAATCTTATCAATTCTATGAAACGACTCATTATTTTGGCTTTGTTTGTAAGTTTTTCTGCTTTCGGACAAACCAATACAGAAGTATATCTCTTCGATCTTGTTAAAACTGAAGAAGGCTATGTGCTCAGAAATAAAAAGAACATATCTGAGAACAAGGGTTATGATAGCCAACCTCATTTTTATGACAATAACACCATTATTTATTCAGGTACACGAGATGGTCAAACAGATATTGTCATGTACGACATCAAAACAGGAAAGAAAACCTATAAGAATAGTACTCCTAACGGTGGTGAATATTCTCCTCAAAGAATTCCAGGATCCGATGATATCTCTGCGGTTAGATTAGATAATAACGGTTTACAGCGATTTTATAGATACGATATTAATACAGGAAAACCGAAAGAGATTATCCGTAGTTTGAAGGTAGCTTACCCTGTATGGTTTAACAAAAAGATTGTTGTTTCAGCAGTGATCGGCAAGAACTCTTTAGATCTTGTAACAAGTGATTTGCAATACGGATCTAATCTTACCTTACAAAAGAATATCGGAAGATCTCTCCACAAAATCCCTAATTCTAATGAGGTAAGTTATATCAGTAAGCAAAAAGGTACTTGGGAGATCAAGGCATTAAATGTTGGGGCTCTTCGCACACGCAAGATCGTAGAGCTAAGTGGTAAATACGAGGATATATGTTGGCTTCCGGATGGATCTATCCTTCAGGCTAAAAAGAACCAGATCTTACGCTTTGACCCAAAAGTAGATAAAGATTGGAAAGTAATGGCGGCTATTAATGATAGTGAAATCCAAAATATTTCTAGGATTACTGTGAGTCCAGACGGAACAAAACTTTCTATAGTTGGTGAAGAATCTCCAAGATTCATTGTTCAAAAGCAAGTAGACGCGTATAACGATAGAAATATTGAAGTTTTTGCCAGTACTTTCTCTGATGACGTGAAGGTATATGACTATCCTAACAAACTGAGATACAAAGGAAAGAAAGAATTGATTCGTAGGTATGCAGCTTTATTCGATAATACTCCTAACCTAAATTGTA
>CAZDKB010000098.1:0-9413 GCA_964505885.1 uncultured Flavobacterium sp. | reverse complement strand
TCTTGCTCGATAATCTTGTTTCTTTTTAATGAAGATAAAAAAGACAAATAAATTGGGTAAAGCACTTAATGCAATCACAGAAGAAAGCAGATCACCTTCTTGGATCTTAATTAAAGTTTCATCAAATGATACCTCAGACAAGAATTCTACATAGGCAAAGAAACCTGTTGCCGTAGCTAGGATGGAAAATAAAATTCCAATTGCAATCTCTTTACCAATAAATTTCTTGGTGTCTCTTTGTGGTTGTTTGTTTTTATCCATGCTTTTAAAACGAGGAAAGTTCTTGAGTATTATTCTGAACTTAATTCACTCGATTATAATTCCCAAGAATTCAATTTCTGGATCATGTGGTGTGCAGTAAGATCAAACTGAACTGGTACTACAGAAATAAAGCCGTTTTTTAAAGCCCAAAGATCCGTATCCTCTCCCTTATCTTGATTGATCAATTCTCCAGATAACCAGTAGTATTCCTGACCAAAAGGACTTTTTCTTTTGTCAAAATCTTCTCTCCAATAAGCATTAGCCTGACGACAAATTTTCACTCCTTTGATCTCCTCTTTCTTTAATTTAGGGATATTAACATTCAGCACGATACCTTCAGGAATTCCCTTTTCTAAAGCTGTCATCGTAATTTCTGTGATAAAATCTTCAGACTGTTTAAAATCTGCATGATAATTATAATCCAGCAAAGAAAACCCAATAGCCGGAACTCCTTCAATACCTGCCTCAACAGCAGCACTCATGGTACCAGAGTAGATGACGTTAATAGAAGAATTGGCTCCGTGATTGATTCCGGAAACACAAAGATCTGGTTTTCTATTGAGGATCTCGTTAATGGCCATTTTCACACAATCAGCAGGGGTACCCGAGCAATTATACTCGATCTGCGGACCATCATCAATAGTGATAGGATTGCAATAGAGTACATTGTTAACAGTGATCGCATGGCCCATTCCGCTTTGCGGACTGTCAGGCGCGACAACCACAACATCTCCTATCTTGTTCATGATTCGGATCAAGCTACGCACTCCTGGCGCTGTAATTCCATCATCATTAGTCACTAAAATTAAAGGTCTTTCTTTACTCATACTGATTAAATTTCAGGCTAATTTACAGCATTTTTTGCGATCTTTATTTTAACATTTTGTAAAGAGCTAAAGCGCTGTTTTTTAATTAAAATTGTAGTATTGAATTCCCTCAATAATGAAACGTTTTTTCACCCTTCTGTTTATTGCTTTTGGTCTTTCTTTAAGTCAAGGCCAAACTCAACAAAAAGCTCCTTGTGATACGGACAAGCACAATGAGTTTAACTTTTGGGTGGGCGACTGGAATGTTTATGATACTCAAGGAAATCTTATTGGCACGAATAAGATTGTTAAAATGCATAGCAACTGTGTAATGCAAGAAAATTGGGAATCTAAAACAAGTCCGAATAGAGGAACGAGTTACAATTATGTGAATTTAGTTGACAAGACATGGAATCAACTTTGGGTTGACAATTCTGGTTTTTCTTTAGAGTTAAAAGGAAACTTAGAAAAGGGTAGCATGGTGTTGAAAAGCGAGTTGCAAAAAGGACCCAATGGCGAATTCTTTAATCGCATTACTTGGACACCCAACAAGGATGGTTCTGTGACTCAATTATGGGAAGTTCTCTCTAAAGACGACAAGGTAATTCAAGAAGCTTTTAGAGGCATTTATAAAAAAAAGGAATAAAACTGATTTTGGCATCATTTTAGTAAATTAGCCAGTTATCAGACAGAAATTAATACGACTGAAGATTCATGAAGACGAAATTATTCATCCCTATCTTATCATTACTGCTGTTAGTAAGTAATGTAACTTTTGCTAACAATTCAAACATAAATAACGATCCAGAGAAAGACAAGGTATTGATCTCTGTATTGAATTATATGCTAACTCGTGGGCATTTTGTAGAAAAAGAATTAGACGACAAATTCTCTGCACACGTATTCAATACATTTATTGAAAGCCTAGACTCAAGCAAGCGTTACTTCACAACAGACGATATCAAAAGATTCTCACAATTCAAGTATAAAATCGACAATCAACTACTGACCTCAGATCTTAGTTTTTACAATTTGGTTTATGACGCTTATTTGGAGAAAGTGAAAACAGCAAGTGGTTTTTATGAGGGCATTTTAGCGGAACCTTTTGATTATTCTAAAGAAGAAACAATTGATGTCGACTTTGACAAAATGCCATTTCCAAAAGATCAAACAGAATTAAAAGATAATTGGAGAAAGCAACTTAAACTTCAGACAATCGATAAAATCCAAGAGTTAGAAGCGCTCGAAGAAGACAAATCGAAAAAAGATAAATCTTACAAGAAAAAAGTTTTTGCAGAAATAGAAAAAGAAGCAAGAGGAGAAGTTCTTCAACAAATGAAAGACCTTTATATCAGAATCCAAGAACTAGAGCACAGAGATTGGTTCTCTTCATTTTTGAATAGTGTTGTTTCTGCTTTTGACCCTCACACATCTTACTTGAATCCTAACAAAAAAGAAGAATTCGATCAAGGTATGTCGGGGAAGCTAGAAGGAATCGGAGCTAGATTAGTGAAGCAAGGAATCTACACAGAGATCGTAGAATTGGTTTCTGGAGGTCCGGCTTGGAAACAAGGTGATCTTGAAGAAGGTGATATTATTTTAAAGGTGACTCAGGATGGAGAAGACAAAGAACCTTTAGATATCGTTGGAATGAGATTGGATGATGCTATCAAATTTATCAAAGGCCCTAAAGGAACGATCGTTCATCTGACAGTAAAGAAAAAAATTGATGGATCTACTAAAACTATATCCATAACCAGAGATCTAGTTCAATTGGAAGAAACCTTCGTTAAGTCTTCTGTGGTAATCAAAGACGGTAAAAAATATGGAGTCATAGATCTGCCAAAATTTTACATCAGCTTTGGTGATCAGAATTTTAGAGATTCTGCAAAAGACATGGCCAAAGAAATTGAACGATTAAAATCTGAAAATGTAGAAGGTCTTTTATTAGACCTAAGAAATAATGGAGGAGGATCTTTAAAAACAGCCATTGAGATCGCTGGATTATTTATTGACCAAGGTCCTGTGGTACAGATTAAATACAGAGGAGAAAAGCCTGTCGTTCAGAATGATAAAGATCCTAAGATTCAGTGGAATGGTTCTTTGGTAATCTTGGTAAACGAGCTGTCTGCTTCAGCATCTGAGATTGTTGCAGCCGCGTTGCAAGACTATAATAGAGCTGTGATTATTGGAGGAAATCAAACCTATGGAAAAGGGACTGTACAAAATGTATTACCAATCAATCAGTTCTATCCAAACTACGATAAAGACTTAGGTTTCCTAAAAATGACCATTCAGAAATTCTATAGAATTAATGGAGGTTCAACTCAAATGGAAGGTGTGTATTCAGACATCGCAATTCCAGACAGATATTCTTACATGAAATTTGGTGAAAGAGATGTGGAAGGAGCGTTAAAATGGGATATGGTACCTCAGGCAAAATATACCACAGTAGACTCTTACAGCAATTTCTCTGAAGTAGTTAACACCAGTAAAGAGAGAATTGCTAATGATCCTAAATTCAAGTTGGTAAACGAATACGCTAAATGGTTAAAGCAACAACAAGACGACACCAGCTATTCATTGAATTACAAAGACTATGTTAAGGATGTTAAGGATAGAAAGATCTATTCTGAAAGATTTAATTCTGTTTTTGAATATCAATCGGATAACAAATTCCAATCCCCGAAATACGAAAAAGAGCTTACAGCCAAGGATACAGATCTAAGAGAAAAAAGAAAAGTTTGGCATAAGAACCTTTCTAAGGATATGTATATCGCCGAGGCCTTGAATGTATTGAGTCAGTTGAAATTAAAAGTACCTCAGCAGCTAGTTAAGAACTAATAACTTTAATTGCTATGAAAAGAATTGTATTCCTATTCTGTGTTCTCGCAGGATCACTGTTAATGAACGCTCAAAACAGAAATTCAAACGAGCATGTATCTTATATCGAGACCTCTGCAAGTGCAGATTCTTTGATTGTTCCTGATAAAATCACTATTTCTATTTTGTTAGACGAAACCGATTCGAAAGGCAAAATTTCTCTCGAAGAGTTGGAGAAAAGAATGGTTTCTGCTTTGAAAGCTGCTAATATAGATATAGAAAAGCAATTGTCTCTTGATGATCTGGGAAGCTATTATCGAAAATACTTCTTGAGAAAAAAAGATGTTTTAAAATCTAAGATATATCAGTTGATCGTTAAAGATGCAAAAACATTATCTCAAGTCTTTATTAATCTTGAAAAAGTCAAAATTGCAAATGTTGATATAAGTAAGGTTGAGTATACAAAAGAAGATGAATTAAAACTTATCTTAAAACAAAAAGCTATTGTAAAAGCAAAAACTCAAGCAGAAAATCTTGTTAAACCCTTAGGACAATCCATTGGCAAAGCATTTTTTATTGAAGATAGCCCGATAGCTATTAATTCTGAGGGTTGGTACCCTCGTAATAATAACAAAGCATATTTCATTCGAGGAGCTGTGAGCGCACCAGATGTAGAGTACAAAAAAATTAAAATAGGAGCCCGAGTAAAAGTGAGATTTTACCTCTATTAAGAATCAGGAAAATATTATAAAAACCTGATATGCTTGTCTAAGCTATCAGGTTTTTTATTTTTGTCTATAATGGCGCAACAATCTAAATCCTTATTTCAACTCTCAGTTCAAAAGTTCAAAAAGAATAAGTTGGGTTTGGTCTGCTTTTGGTTTGTAATTCTCACTGGGTTTGTTGCCGTTTTTGGATACCTCATCGCGCCGGATAACAGCTCTAATGCAAATCAAATGCATTTAGAGATCCATTCTAAAAAACCAGGATTCTCCGCCTTAATTCTAACAATCCCATCAAGTGACAAAGTAGCACAATCCTTCTTTGACAAGGTGTTTTCTGGAACCAAAAATCTAGATACCGAGATTCCCATAAGATCTTTTGAAATAAAGGATCAACAACTTGAATATGTTGGCTATACAGATGGACTCACCAAATCGATTCCATTGACTTCCCTGAACAACAATCCCAATAAATTTATCGAACAGAGAACATTTTATTTCGGTACAGACAAGTATGGGAGAGACCTTTTAAGTAGACTGATCATAGGTACTCGAATCTCATTCTTTATTGGGTTCATTGCAGTATTTATCTCTCTTTTGATAGGAATAACCATGGGAGCAATTGCAGGCTATTTTGGTGGAAAGATCGATAATTTGATCATGTGGATCATCAACATCACTTGGTCTATTCCTACGCTTCTTTTAGTAATTGCAATTACACTTGCGTTAGGAAAAGGTTATTGGCAAGTATTTATTGCTGTAGGACTCACCATGTGGGTTGAAGTAGCACGTGTTGTTCGCGGTCAGGTTATGAGTACCAAACAACAGCAATATGTTGAGGCTGCCAGGGCCTTAGGTTTTTCAAATGGAAGAATTATTTTCAAACATATTCTACCTAATATCATGGCCCCTGTTATTGTAATCTCTGCGGCCAATTTTGCGGCGGCTATATTAATAGAGAGTGGGTTGAGTTTTTTGGGAATCGGAGCACAACCTCCCACTCCATCTTGGGGAGCCATCATAAAGAATCATTATAATTATATCATTCTAGGAAAGCCCTACTTAGCAATTATTCCTGGTCTTGCAATTATGAGTTTAGTAATGGCGTTTATGCTTATAGGAAATACGTTAAGAGATACATTAGATGTAAAGAGTTAGTTTATGAGTTTCGAAGTAGAATTCAATACCAAGTGGTCTGACTTTGACCCAAACAGACATATGCGTCATACGGCCTATAACGACTGCGCTGCAGAAGTAAGAATTAGATATTTTGCCGAGGCAGGATTTCCAGTAGATGAAATAGCTGCAGATGGTATCGGTCCAATCTTGTTTACCGAGTTGACTTCCTTTCGAAAGGAAATTCATACCGGAGAGAAGATCATTGCAAATGCAAAGTTATTAGGGCTTTCAGAGGATAAAGGAAAATGGAAAATAAGACATGAGATCATTAACGAAGCTGGAGACATCGCTGCGATCATTGATGTATATGGAGCTTGGATCGATCTTAATAGAAGAAAACTAACCTTACTTCCAGAAAAGTATGATGCTCTTTTAAACGGACTTGAAAAAACAGAAGATTTTGAAGTGATTCAAAGGGGAAAGAAGTAAGAAAAAAGGAAAGTTATCTATTTCTCCATATCGATCACAATCTTTCCTTTCACTTTTCTGTTCATAATTGCTTCTAATGCTTTGGGTGCATCCTTTAATGCATACGTAGCATCAATATGTGGTTTGAGTTTCCCTGTTAGAAACCAAGTCACTAGTTCAGTTATGTTTACCATACTCTTTTGAGGTTCTCGTTGGGTAAATGATCCCCAAAAAACACCCCTAACGTCGCCTCCCTTTAATAAAGGCAGATTCAACGGAATTTTCGGTATGGCTCCGTTGGCAAAACCAATCACCAAATGTTTTCCTTTCCAAGCAATAGCTCTAAACGCTTTTTCTGAATACTCTCCACCCACAGGATCATAGATCACATCAACCCCCTTCCCGCCAGTAAGCTCTTTTGTTCTTTCCTTGAGATCTTCTCTAGAATAGTTAATTACTTCATCTGCACCGAATTTCTTACACAACTCTAATTTCTCATCCGTTGAAGCCGCGGCAATTACTTTTGCGCCCATCAGTTTGGCCAATTCAACGGCTGTGATTCCTACTCCACCTGCAGCTCCTAAAACTAGAACTGTATCTCCTTCCTTTACTTCACCACGATCTTTTAGAGCATGATAAGAAGTGCCATAAGCCATTAAAAATGCAGATGCATTCACCATTGACATTCCTTTCGGTTTTGGAAAACAATCTCTTGCTTGTACAGTAACCTTTTCGGCAAAACCGCCATAAGGATTGAATCCCACAATCTCATCTCCAATAGTAAACCCTTTAACTCCTTCTCCAACTTCTTCTACTATTCCAGCAATATCACTCCCAGGAGAAAAAGGAGGCTCTGGTTTATATTGATACAAACCTTGAATGATCAAAGTATCAGGAAAATTCGCACTACAAGCTTTAATGGAAATCAAAAGTTCTCCCTTCTTAGGCTTTGGATCATCAACTTCTTTGTATTCTAAGCTATTTGGGAGTCCGTATTTAGAACAGATAATGGCTTTCATGTCTACTTTGATTTGTTCTTTAAAAATAAGAAGATTTAGCAAATAAAAAGCTCCTCAAGTGAGGAGCTTTATGTTTACAATGGCTTAATCCATAAAAGGGGTTTGAGTTTTTCTCTCTCCTTTAGAACTAAGGCAATATTTATAGCCAACAAAGGTCCTGTTTGAATAAGCTCCTGTATTTCATTTATCTCAAGAAACAAGTGAAACAAGAAGATGTGTAAGGTAATTGGGAGTAAGAATACTGCACCCACCAGTTGTGTTCCTTGAATAATTAACATTAATCCGAATAACAGTTCACAGATACCCAAAACCTGCCAAAAATATCCTGTTTGTTTGGCTCCATTAATGTATAAGACTTTCTGAAGCGTACTTTCTTTTTCTAGCGAGGTAAACTTCTTAGCCTTCTCGACTACTTCTACTGGCGTCGGAATCGGTTTTTCAAATTTTTGAATTCCTCCATAGATCATCATAACTCCTAAAAAAAGGCTAAGGATGATATAAATTATGTTTATGATTTTCTTTATAATATTATTTTTATTTAGACTTATTCTATTTTATATTTGCAACAAATATATGAGTTATTTTAAATCATTCTAAATAATCTTAATTAAAAAATCATGAAAAAAAACGTATTAACATTACTACTTCTCTCATTATCCTTGACTCTAATCGCCCAGAGCAAAAAGAAGAAAGATCAAGAGGCTATAAAAGAAATGTGTGGCTGTTTTGAAGTAACCTTCAATTTTGCTGAAACATTTGAATATAGTGATGACCCCAACTATAAACCTTCAGATATTAAGATCTCAAGAGGACTAGAATGGGGACAATTGATCAAAGATGAGAAGAATGAGATCTCTATTCAGCATTTATTAATTGTCGGGCCACCAAATAGAAAGATGATTGTAAAACACTGGCGTCAAGATTGGTTATATGAGAATAAAGATCTCTATGTATACAATGGAGATAATGAATGGAAGTTTGAAAAGAAATCTAAATCTGATGTGAAGAAGCAGTGGACTCAAAAAGTGTTTCAAGTAGATGATAGTCCGCGTTACGAAGGCTCAGGAACTTGGGTTCATGTAGACGGAAAAAGCTACTGGGAAAACACTACCTCTGCCCCACTTCCTCGACGAGAGTTCTCTAAAAGAAGTGATTATAACGTAACCATGAGAGGTAATAGACATGAAATCACAGATTTCGGATGGGTGCATGATCAAAATAATGATAAGGTGATCCGCACTTCAGGAAAAGAAGACATAATTCTAGCACAAGAGAAAGGATATAACACCTATAAACGTGTAGATGATAGTCGTTGTAAGGTTGCTCAAGAATGGTGGACTAAAAACAAAGATAAGTGGAGTAAGGTAAGGGCTCAATGGAATAAGGTCTTTGCTCAAAATCAAGACCTCAAACTAGAAAAGAATGTTGAAGGCAAACCATTGTTCAGTCACCTTTTCGATAAGAGTTTTGAATTTACAATTAAGAATGTTGAAGAGACTATTGATTCATTTGTAATTCAGAAATAACATAAGATTATGTTGTTAAATGCGAACCGAAGGATACTCCTTCGGTTTTTTCAGTTTAAGATCAATCTTACGGCATCTCTTGCAGCTCTGGCAGCCACATGTACAGAACTCCAATCATCTTCTTGGGTATAGGAATCTCCGGCAAAATAGACCTTATTGTCTATAGACCTAAACAAATTACTAGAAATACTAGACGACGCTTGGTCGTTCAAATAAGCTCCACGAGCAAAAGGTTCCTCATTCCAATTATGAGAAATATGTTCTGTATGTGACAAAAGTTTTCGAGAAGTAAGTGATCTAATGCGCAGTGCATTGATGACCCTTTCTTCATTGGAGTTTAATTCTAGCTGTTTCATGTCATTGTCTTTTTTGTTTCTGTGTAAAAGTAGAATTGACAACAATGTCAGTCTAGGGGAAAAAGACGGTATTTCTTAAAATAAAAAAGCTCTTCAAAGTATGAAGAGCTTTCGAAGTGCGGGTGAAGGGAGTCACCTCGACCATGCTCGGCATAAACCCTGCTTGCTGCAGGCAAGTTCTCCTCCCTTACTAGTTATTTGAATTGTTAGCAAAAAAAAAGACTTTCGGAGTAAACTGAAAGCCTTTTGTTTAATTAAGTGCGGGTGAAGGGAGTCGAACCCCCACGCCTTGCGGCACTAGATCCTAAGTCTA
>CAZDKB010000097.1:0-9420 GCA_964505885.1 uncultured Flavobacterium sp. | reverse complement strand
ATTCAAACTACTGGCACAACTAGAGATGGTGTTAAGTTTTTAAGATCTCAAAAAAGAGAGCAAGTGCTTACTGGAATTGCCAACAAAAAACCTGAAAATAAGTACTTCGAAAAATTATTGTCTTATGACATCAAGATAGATGGTAATTTAGCATCCGTATGGACTCCTTATGAGTTTTATTTAAATGATAATTTTAGCCATTGTGGCGCCAATTCCTTTCAGATGTTTAACAACAACGGAAAATGGGAGATTATTTACCTTGTAGACATGAGAAGAAGAGAGGGTTGCAAGCCTTCGGAAGATAAAAAATAGTGTATATTTAAGCTTACAACTTTAATGAACCCATCGTTGGCAACAACCCATAAACTAGACCCTAACACGTGGATTGACAAGTATTCTGATTACTTGTTCAATTATGCTATAGTTCGTGTAAATAATCACGATTTGGCAAAAGATCTAGTTCAAGAAACATTTTTTGCGGGCTTGAAGTCTGCAAAGAATTTTGAGGGGAAGTCTACCGAGAGAACTTGGTTGATCTCTATTCTGAAGAGAAAAATCATTGATTATTATCGTAAGATAAATTCTAAAAAAGGTCAAGCTGAGGTTCGAATGAACTTTTACGACGATGGAGATAATGAAGGTTCATGGATTGAAGAGAGGGTCCCGCAGTCTTGGGATAATGAAGCTGAAAAGTCTATTGAGTCGGTAGAGCTTTCTGATCAAATAGATGATTGTATAGATCATTTACCAGAAAGATATGCCATGGTGTTTCGAATGAAGACCATTCAAGAGTTTGATACTGAAGAAATTTGTAAGGAATTAGATATTACTCCGTCAAACCTTTGGGTTATGATACACAGAGCAAGAACTCAATTGAGAAAATGTTTAGAAGATAACTGGTTTAATAACTAAGAAGATGTTTAAAGGATTGAAGATCACTTGTGACGAAGCAACCACTATATGCGATAAGAATCAATATGGTGAAGCAACCTTTATGGATAAGCTCAAATTAAATTTACACTTTATGAAGTGTAAAATCTGCGCCTTATATACAAGACAGAATACACTTCTTACGAAAGCCTACAGGTCCAAAGCCAAATCAGATAAAAAGCATTCAGCCTCCTTATGCATGAGCGCGAAAGAAAAGGAGAAACTAAGAAAAGAGTTAGAAAGTTTTAACGCATAAACAAGACGAATTTTACACCTGTAGAATTCGTTTTTTACTTTTAAACAGTCTTGTTTTGGTATTTTTGTGCTGAACTAAATCAGACCCATGAATTTTCTTCCACAAAAATTAGATGATTACGTTGTACAACATTCACAGCAAGAACCTGAGATCTTGCAGGACTTAAGTCGTGAAACATGGCAGAAGGTACTAAACCCAAGAATGTTAAGTGGAGCCTTTCAAGGGAGGGTTCTTTCTATGATCTCTAAGATCATTCAACCCAAAAATGTACTAGAAATCGGAACTTATACGGGTTACTCTGCCCTTTGCATTGCAGAAGGGATTCATAAAGAGGGAACCATTTATACCTTGGACAAAAATGAAGAATTAGAAGACCTACAAAATAAGTACTTTGAGAGATCGGGATATAGAGACCGTATCAAACAATATTTTGGAAATGCCCTTGAGATCATTCCTGGTTTTGAAAAGAAGTTTGACCTAGTCTTTATTGATGCCGATAAATCAAATTACCCGAATTATTTTGAGTTGATCATTGATAAAATGAATCCAGGAGGAATTATCCTTTCTGATAATGTTCTTTGGAGTGGTAAGGTAATTGAAGAATTAGACCCTAAGGATTTAGACACCAAAGCTCTATTAAAGTACAATTCACTCTTAAATTCTGATGATAGAATTGAAACAGTTTTACTTCCAATAAGAGACGGTCTAACAATAAGCAGAGTGAAGTAGGAATCCTTTTAGGCAGAATTTTATAGATCAGACTATGATCCGAAGCTTAGGCGAAGGATCACATATTTCTTTTGATAGGACCGGTCATATCATCAATGTTGTCTTTTACATCATTGATCTCTTTCTGAATATCACTAGCCAGATCGGTATCGATTCCTTGATTTTTCGCACTCTCGTTGATCTCTTTTTTTATGTCGTTTGTTGCATCTTTAATTTGACGCATTCCTTTCCCGAGCCCCCGAGCAATATCTGGAATTTTATCAGCACCAAAGACCATAACCACCACTAAAATGATAATAAAGATCTCAGGTCCTCCGATAAATAAATAGGTTCCTAACATAGACCACAAAGATAGAAAAGATTCAAGAGAACCAAACTGTTAAAATTGAATTCGTTGGGTAACAGAACTGATGAATAATGAATACTTAATAAGTTAAGATAAACTATTTCGTATCTTGACATTAAAAAAAATGAAGAGAAGGTTCTTATCCGGACGACTGCAATGATAGTTCCTTAAGCCGGACTTACCATTTTGGTATTTTTATTGAATCTTTGAATAAATAAATTGTTATGAAGAAACTTATACATCGGATTATTTTCATTCTAATCATGCTAATCTTACTCGGTAAGATATCGAATTGGATATTTGACTTCCCTGATGAGGTCAATGAGATATTGAACACCATAATGTTTTGTACAATAGGAATCGCTTATCTGATAGGAGCCTTTGCATATTCAAATCCATGGTATCGAGTTGTTTTTGCGCTTTGCGGAATCTATTTAATTAGTATGAATTTTGTAGAGAGGACCATTATCCTAACCATTATCGGAATCATCTGTTTAGTAACCCCAATGATTCTGGCAAGGTTTGATAAGTCAGATCCTGAAGAGGTGATTGAATAACACCTATTTCTTCGTTAACATTCTCTTGATCTCATTGAGTTTCATCAGAGCTTCAATTGGTGTCAATGTATCAATGTTTGTGGAAAGGATTTCTTCTCTGATATCTTCTAATAGAGGATCGTCTAGTTGGAAAAAGCTGAGCTGCAGATCTTCATGCTGAACATGTTTAAGTGTATCCTTTACTTCATCTTGAGTATGATTCTTCTCTAGTTGTGTTAGAATCTTACCTGCTCTATGAATCACTTGATTTGGCATCCCCGCCAACTTTGCCACATGAATCCCAAAGCTATGATTGGATCCGCCACTAACCAACTTACGCAAGAAGATTATGGTGTCTTTTAGCTCTTTCACAGAGACGTTAAAATTTTTAATACGCTCAAAAGTTGTGGTCATTTCATTGAGTTCATGGTAATGAGTGGCAAAAAGGGTTTTGGCATGTGCTGGATGCTCATGTAAATATTCCGCAATAGCCCAAGCAATTGAAATTCCGTCATAGGTTGAGGTTCCCCGACCAATCTCATCTAAAAGTACCAAACTGCGATCTGAAATATTATTTAATATCGAAGCGGTCTCGTTCATTTCTACCATGAAAGTAGATTCTCCCATTGAAATATTATCACTCGCACCTACTCTTGTAAAGATTTTGTCTACCATACCAATTCTGGCATTTTGAGCAGGCACATAAGAACCCATTTGAGCAAGTAAAACGATGAGCGCTGTTTGTCTAAGGATGGCCGACTTACCAGACATATTTGGTCCTGTGATCATCATGATTTGTTGCTGATTTCTGTTCAGAACGATATCATTGGCGATGTATTCTTCACCGATAGAAAGTTGTTTTTCTATTACAGGATGACGGCCGTTTTTAATCTCTATGTCTGTACTATCGTCAACGATTGGTCTCACGTAGTTGTTGTCTATCGCTAATTGTGCAAAAGAAAGTAAAACATCAACTTTAGCGACTGTTTGTGCGTTCTGCTGAATCGGGTTTATGAAATCTACAATATATCTGACAAGTTCCGCAAAGAGCTGCTGCTCTAATTCTTGTATCTTCTCTTCTGCCCCTAAGATTTTAGTCTCGTATTCTTTGAGTTCTTCCGTAATGTATCTCTCTGCATTGACCAAAGTTTGCTTACGTATCCATTCTTCGGGCACTTTGTCTTTATGCGTATTTCTAACTTCAATATAATAACCGAAAACATTATTAAATGCGATCTTTAAACTAGGGATTCCCGTACGTTCTGTTTCACGTGAAAGCATGGAGTCCAAATACTCTTTTCCTGAAGTTGAAATTGCTCTTAGCTCGTCCAATTCTTGAGAAACACCATCTGCAATAGCTTTTCCTTTATTGATATTGACGGGTGCGTCCTCAAAAAGAGTGAATTTGATCTTCTCAATTAAGTGATCACAATCTACAAACTGATGACCGATTGCCTTCACAGACTCATTTGTGCTTTTTAAACAAGCCATTTTCACAGGAATAATAGCATGCAAAGAATTCTTCAAAAGAACCACCTCTCTTGGAGAAACTTTCCCGGTTGCTACTTTAGAAACCAGGCGTTCTAGATCACTTATTTGCTGAATTTGATATTCACAAACACCTCGATAATCGTCTTCTTCAATTAGGTGTTTTACAAGGTCGTGACGTAACCTTATCTCTTCAATATCTTTTAAAGGAAGTGCCAACCAACGCTTCAACAACCTACCTCCCATCGGAGAAATAGTTTTGTCGATAATGTCTAAAAGAGTAACAGCATTATAAGATGTAGAATGATATAATTCTAAGTTTCTTACCGTGAATCGATCCATCCAAACATAATTGTCTTCTGCAATTCTTGAGATATTCTGAATATGCTCTAGTTTGTTATGCTGAGTTTCGGATAAATAATACAAAACGGCACCAGAGGCAATAAGCCCTTCTTTTAATTCATCAACACCAAAGCCTTTTAAGGAATTTACCTTAAAATGATTGTGAAGAGATTCAGTTCCAAAGTCTTCTTGAAAAACCCAATCATCTAAGAAAAAGGTATAGAACCTGTCATCAAAAAATTCCTTGAACTGTTGCTTGTTCTTCTTCTCAACCAGTACTTCAGACGGACTAAAATTTTGAAGTAATTTATCAATATGCTCCTCATTTCCTTGTGCCAATAAGAACTCTCCCGTGGAAACATCCAGAAAAGAAACGCCTAATCTTTTTTTACCAAAATGAACCGACGCTAAAAAGTTATTCGATTTTGAATGAAGAACTTCATCGTTCAAAGAAACCCCTGGAGTTACTAACTCGGTAACACCCCGTTTTACGATCTTCTTGGTAAGCTTTGGGTTTTCTAATTGATCACAGATGGCTACTCTATGACCCGCTTTTACCAGCTTAGGTAGATAGGTATTTAAAGAATGATGCGGAAACCCTGCTAGGGCAGTTTCACTTTCAGATCCCGCACCTCGTTTCGTAAGAACGATTCCTAAAACCTCTGCTGCTTTCTTAGCATCTTCTCCAAAGGTTTCATAGAAATCTCCAACGCGAAACAATAAAATAGCATCAGGATATTTCGTCTTGATGGAATTGTATTGCTTCATTAAAGGAGTCTCCTTTTTCCCTTTTGTTTTTGCCAAGTTTTTGGAAATTTTCGGTTAGTTTTACTATCTCTAAGAGATAAGGGTTAAAGATAGAACTTTTTATGAGAAAACTGAGGAATAATGAGCTTGGAAGAATCTCTGTAGATGAGTTTAAACAAGCGAAGAAAACACCAATAATTGTTGTATTGGATAATATTCGTAGTCTCAATAATATAGGCTCAGTTTTTAGAACCAGTGATGCCTTCTTGATCGAGAAGATATACCTATGTGGATTTACCGCAACCCCACCCAATAAAGAAATACACAAAACCGCATTGGGTTCTACGGATTCTGTTGATTGGGAATACAGAGAAGATACCTTAAGTTTGGTGCAAGAGCTACAAAAACAAAATATTACGGTTGCCTCCATTGAGCAAGCAGACGAAAGTATTATGCTGAATGAATTTCAACCCAATAAAAAGAAAAAACTGGCTGTAGTTTTTGGTAATGAAGTTAAAGGGGTTCAACAAACCGTTGTTTCAGCCTCAAACCATTGTATAGAAATTCCGCAAGTTGGAACAAAACATTCATTAAACATCTCGGTTAGTTGTGGTGTGGTGCTTTGGGACCTCTTTCAGAAAATGGTTTAAAATTTTGAATTTCGATCACAATCTAGTATTTTAGAAGGAGAATGCTCATTTCTTCAGAGCATTTAGCGGACTTATAACATTTAAAATAGGATATTATGAAAAACGAATTAAACTACAGATTGTTGACGATTATGAAATCCCCAGATAAGCCAGGTGGTGGCGGTTCGGGCACTGGAGGAACCGGGGGAGGTGGAACAGGCTCTGGAGGAACCGGTGAAGGAGGATCTGGGAATGGATAAATGATTAAAAAAACAAACACCTTGTACAACAAGGTGCTTTTTATCTCCCCTATGAGAATTATAACTTTTCTTTTTCTTTTTGTTCATTCTGTAGCATTTACACAAGAACATTCGGATAAACAAATTAAAGACTCCATAAGCTATTACTTAAGCAACGCTAAAGGACAAAACAGTTTGACGTATCCCACAAGAGCCATTTTCTTGTCAAAAAGTATTGAATCAGACTCTCTATTAAAAATATCATCCAAAAAATTAGGGTATAATGGTTTTGACTGGCAAAGCATTGACGCTCTTGAGAAAGCGAATACTCATTTAAAAGACTTATTTACTAGAAATAAGGATTCATCAGCTCTTGCTAAGTTCTTTCATTTTAAGGCTCTAGTCTTTAGAATTGAAAACACATTGGATAGCTCCTACTATTATTATCATAAATCTAAAGATCTTTCATTGATTCTGGGTGAGGACAAGGAAGCGGGTATCCGGCTTAAAAGCATGGGCGATATGCAAATAAGTGAAAAAGATTATGTGGGTGCTCAACCAACACTGATTTCCGCATTACGCTTAATGGAACCTCTTGAGGAGTGGACTTATGTAACTGACATCTACCATTTGATTGGGACTGCTCTTACAGAGCTAGATGAATTTGAAGAAGCAAGGAAATACTATCAAGAAGCTCTTAGAACTAAAGACAAAATAGAATCTGATTCAAGACGTGAAAAATGGACCTTAAACTTGATAAATATTCAAGGATATAATTATTTCTGTGAGGGAAAATATGCTCAAGCCCTTTCTTTTATGAATCAAGGCTTAAGTCACCCAGAAGTTCAGACTGAATATAGATATCTCTATAAGACCATGTTGGAAACTGCTGCTAGCTGTAAATATAATCTCGGTAAAACAAAGGAAGCCTTTGACGATTTTAAAATAATCTTAAAACTAAGATTAAAAGAAGATAGTCCATATTCTATTTCTAGAACACATTTTAATATTTCAGGTTATTATTATCAAGACGGAAATAAATCTAAGGCATTATATCATCTAAAACAGAGTTACTTACTCAGTTCAGAGACTAATTACAATTTTGTAAAAGAATTAGCGCTTGAATCTTTAACACGTCTTACTTCTGGGGAAGAAAGTAAAAGATACTTTGATGAATATGTAGGGCTTAGAGACTCTTTGGAAGCAAGATCTTCTAATTTGAAACGACAATTTGCTTTAGTTCGATATGAGACAGATAAAAAAGATCAAGAAAATGAGGCACTCAAAATAGAAGCTGAGAATGAACGGCAGCAAAAATTGATAAGTTGGCTTATATCTTTGGCTATACTTTTAGGTTTCGGTCTAAGTATCAACTTTTTTAGAACAAGAAGAAAAAAACTCATCTATCAATCTCAGCTTCAAAAGGCAGCTGCGAGAGAGGAGGAACGTCAACAGATCGCCAAATCACTGCATGATGAAGTTGCTGGAGACCTAAGAATATTACATCAGAAATTAGCAAAAACAGACCTTGGAAATGAGGCTCAGAACATAGAGAAGATCAAGAATAATGTGAGAAACCTTTCTCATCAATTGAGCAGTGTAAGTTTTGATGAGGTTTCTTTTAAAGATCAGATTATCAATTTGATTTCAGACCATTTCTCTATGGACTTTAAAATTAAAACCAAGGGAATTGATCATGTTAATTGGAAAGAGATCAATGACACCATCAAAAGAACCCTCTATTTAAGTATTCGTGAAAGTCTTCAAAACACTATAAAATACGCTAAAGCCTCTGAATTTTTAATAGAGTTTTCTGTTGATAAAAAGGAAATCCTTTTACTTTTGAAAGACAATGGAGGTGGTTTTAATCCTAATTCGAAAAAAACAGGAATCGGATTAAAAAACTTGAAGGAACGAGTTGAAGAGATTCAAGGAAGCTTTCATATTGAGTCCTCAAGCGAGGGAACACTTACGACCCTAAAAATCCCTATGAATGGAAAATGAAATTCGAATATTAGTCGTAGATGACCACCAACTCATGGTAGACGGCATCGTCAACGCATTAAATCAATCTGGTTATAAAAACATCAGTTCATTCAATTCTTGTGATTTGGCTTTTAATGAACTTAAAGAGACCTCTAGTAGCTCTCCATATGATGTCTTATTCACAGATCTTAGTTTTGAAAATATCAATGAAAGATGTAAGATTGATGGTGGAGAATCTCTGATAAGAGCAATAAGAGATTTAGGAATTCCTTTAAAGGTAGGAGTCATTACCGGTCATACTGAAACCAATCGAGTTTATAGTGTTATCAATAACTTACATCCAGATGCTTATATCCTCAAGAACCATTGCACTGCAGAGGAATTAGATTTTGCTATTAAGAAAATGATGAATGGGTCTAGGTTTTATACACACGAGATCCACACTAAGATCTTAAATAGAAATATCATACAGATTCAGATGGATGAGGCGGCGATTCAAATTCTACAAGAATTACCAAAACACCCGAAGATTAGTAACCTGGAAGGAAAGATCAAAAAGTCTGATGGCAAGTTTATGAAAATTCGAGCTATAGAGAATAAACTCGCTAACCTTCGCATTGACCTTGATGCCAATAATAATACAGATCTAGTATTAAAGGCTAAAGAACTTGGAATCATAGATTAATTTTGTTTTTTGCGGAAATCCACATTTTAAACTGCGGAAATCCGCAATGTTTCACGAAGTATCGTTCCTATGTTTGTATCTCTGAATGTATTCAAAGAAATTCAAACAGGGAATATTGCTGGTTACTCTAGGGGACGGTAATCAGAAAAGGAAAAAAGGAAAAAACCTCTTGACGCAAGTTGGGAGGTTTTCTATTTCTAAAAAGTTAGGATCATTTTTGCGATCATAAAGAATAAGAAGATCCCAAAGATATCGTTACTTGTAGTGATAAAGGGCCCTGTCGCAATCGCTGGATCAATTCCTCTCTTATCAAGGATAATAGGTACGAATGTACCAATCAAAGAAGCCACGATAATAACACTTAACATGGAGATACTCACTGTAAAAGCAAGATCCATTTCTAGAGACATTAATGGGGCTACTGCAATTAATATGATGGCAAGCACAAGTCCATTGATTAAGCTTAATCCAACTTCTTTTACCAATCGATTCCACAAACTACCTTTT
>CAZDKB010000096.1:2604-9487 GCA_964505885.1 uncultured Flavobacterium sp. | reverse complement strand
GAACTGAGATCAACGGGGTGGAAGCCCGGTACACTGCCATTGTGCTATACCCGCAGAAACTTTAGAGACGTTGACCGTACTGGGAATCGAACCCAATCTTGACACTTTGCGTGCCCGTGCTTCCTCCTACCGACGGCTCTCTAAGATTGTCTGATCTATAGGAATCGGTCAGACAGCAAAACTGACACAACGGTATGTGATCCCAACTTATCGCAACCGGACAATTTCTCTAAATGCGACCGTTGTGTCTATCCTCATTCTTTAGTCACTATAGCGCTATTTTCATATTTTGTCAAGCGCTTTTTTGACTGACGGGTATCAGATTCTAACTGATTTCAATTGACCCATCGTTGTTGGCGCCTATGACGGGGGTCGAACCCGCAACCTCCACCGTGACAGGGTGGCAAACTCCCAACTGTTCTTCATAGGCATTATCTAAATGGGGGCGGAATCGAACCGTTTTTTGAAGAGCCTCTTCCTATCGTCCACGACCTGGTGATCACTACAGGCAATCCCCCGAAACTTGAAAACTGCTAGCCCGAAGACCCTAAAGTATACTTCTTTAGACTTTTATACCGCCGCAGCTTTTCAGGCGGTTATTAAAGTTTTCTAACAATGTCAAAAAGTGGTAACTCTCAATTTCTATATACACTATAGCGTCTGAGAGATAATTTGTCAACACCTTTTTTCAAAAATATCGACTTTTTTGGCATGGGTGGAGAGATTCGAACTCCCGACACGCGGTTTTGGAGGCCGCTGCTCTGACCACTGAGCTACACCCATATAACAAAAAAGGCCCCAATCTTTCGGCGGGACCTTAGATAATGACAGATATGTTAACCTATCGTTATCTAAAACCCCGGATTTCCATCAAAATTATTCCAATCACCTCGCACGGATTCAATACCACTATGCTCTAAGATAGTTTCTTTAATCTTTTGTCTTTCTGCGGTTGGAATATATCGTGAAATCATTTGTTCCTCTTTATTCATTAATATTATTTATACAGTATATCAGTGAAAAGACAATATGTCAAGAACTTTTTTAGAAATATCGTCATTTTTTTCAAGTATTTTTAAACGCGACGGCGACCTTTAGTGATATCGTCTTGCTTACTCATAACCTGCAAACCGCCTTTATTATACATCTGCCCGAGTTGAAAGTTTTGCGTGGCGGCAATCTTTTCTTCGCGTGAAAGCCCCTGATGCGGATCGATGGGCATAATTTTATCACTGGTAGGTAAAGTTTCACGCGTTTTATAACTGGGAATAGAATTAATACCAGTCTTTTTCTTCCTCTGAGACGGGTGGGCGCCCATCTGCATAAGCCACTTTTCATGGGCCTCATTCTTTTTGAAGGTCTTCTTACGCTTTTTTGTATTGATGGTGGTCAGCCCAGGAACAATTCCCATCATCATCCTCCAACAATCTTGATTTCATCAAAACCCTCATGAATTTCGGGCTTCGTCGCATTCTGAACCATAGCGACCAAAATATGACCAGGAATATTCTTACCAGGGCGAGACTCCAATCGGCGAGCCCATTCCTTATTATCTGGCATTTCAACCCAAATCGCGATCTTCTCATAATGCTTAGGAACACGATTCAAGATCAACCGTCGCTTTTTAAAAGAAAGATTAGTCTGATCGAAAATAATCACCTTATCTTCTGCAATCGCGCTTTCGAAAACATTCCACATAACGGTAGTAGCTTCCGAAATCGTTTCGAAAAATACGTGATCATAGTTCTGATTTCGAGTCTTCGCAACAGATTCGATATAGTTATCCGTGCTACAGACAACAGCATTCGGATAAACATCCAACAATCGATTGACATAAGTAGATTTCCCAGAAGCAGGAAGCCCACACATAACAAAAATCTTAGACATGACAAACTCTCCTTATCACTCTCATATAGTCTATCAGAGGATTGATACTATGTCAACCCTCTAATAGCAGGTGGCGAACCTCATCAAACTTCTTGTTAGTCGAAGTGTGATTTCTAAAGTGTTGTCGGATCGAATCCAAAACACCTTTCTGTCCACCAAAGTGGTGACGAAACACGAAAGGAGCTAGCCAATCTTTTTGACCTAGAGCATAGGTCTTTCGATCCATGTCTCCAATTTCACTCACAAGATATTCGTAAGCACGAACATGCTGGAGCAAAGCTTCATTGACCGCATTTTCTATTTCATTCACGCGAGCAAGATCAGCATCTAGCAAGAGCGGCTTCAAATCGTCTACAACGTCTTCTAGAATAGCCTTTACAACCAATCGCTCGTTAGATACAATGTCCTTGGAACGATGAATAGTAACGTACCACTCATTCTTGATCTTAACCATAGAACCGTTGTCGAATCGTACAACGTAACCTTCGCTATCCTGTTCGCCCTTGATATCTTCAAGAGTTTCATGAAGATTATCAGTAGGCTTGTCGTATGCCGCTACAACAGGAACAGAATAGATTTCTGAAGTATATACTAAGTTTTCATAAGAAAGATAACGACCCGTAAAGTTGTCCCGAACTGCGGTCAAAATCAACTTAGGCATACCATAGTCGATTATGATTCTATCCTTCGGAGATACCCACTCGAAAATAGGAGTAAGCTTTACACGATAAAAATCTAAAGCCAACTGAGTATACGTAAGACGTTCGCTGCCTACAGGAACATCACGATCATGCCATTCAACAAACTCCCTCGCGTTCTCTCCAGTGTCAGTGATTCCCATCTTCGTTGCCCAAAAGACCTTACCATCAATCACCAGAGGCCGAACCATAGAACCATCAAGCTTCTCTAGAAACTTGAAGTTAGAAACGCCCATCTCGGCTGCAATAGCATTGATAGAAGTCTCCTCACGTTCTCCAACGTTGAAGAACTTGTGATAAGGCCTTGACAAAATCTTTCCATGACGATCAAAAATAATCCCTCGACACTCTCGGAGAATAGCCGAGTTTACATCTGTCACTTCAGGAAACGTATCTTCCTTGTTGACAACATAGTTGACAACCTTATAGTCACCCTTGTCGGCAACGATGAATTCGTCCTTGTCGGCGATAGCGGGCAGAACATCATCGATATGACTGATATAAGGAAATTTGTACATCATTACCATTCTTCCATAACAACTTCTTCCAGCTCTTTGAGGCGAGCCACCATGCGCCGAATATCTCCGAGCGAAAGATTGCCCGCAAGTTTCGTCGCCCACAAAGGGCAGTTGTCAGAAACATCAACAACTGCGGGATCATTAAGAAGCTCAATCACCTTGTTCATTTCTTCGTTCATGACTATCTCTCTCTCACTCACTATAGACACTATAACACATGGAGGTTTTTTGTCAATCTAAAATGTGCATATGAAATTCGATTTTAGGATACATCTTCTCGATATCCGAAACGAGATTTTGAATGAACCCCATATTGCCTCCACCTAGCCCCGCGCCAATCGCAGGAATAGCAATATCACGATATTTAGATGATAGACAACTAGAACGTTGCGCGATTAGTGTTAGACCAGAAGCTAAAGCTGCATAATTCACATAACGACGTGTAAACTTTCCGTAATTTTCTTGGGTAATTAGATTATGAATAATATGATCACCATCTTCTGAAGTATACGTAATAATTTCACCTAAATTTAAACCTCGAAGATCATATGCATTTTTATACATTTCATACGCTCCAGGATATGACTCACGAATAGCCTTAGCGACACCTGAGCCCATAACTCCATGTGCGTTGCAACCATGAACTATCTGATAACAAGAAGTTTCTAGAAGATCACCTTTAATAACTTTCATTTTTCATTCCTCTCAAAAGTGCTTCCCATTCAATCGCACGATTATCCCATGAATAGAGAGAATCAGCATAAATCTTCTGCATCGCCAATGTAGGAGATTCTAAGTTATTTTCACGAATCTCTAGTTGTTCATCAATAGCATCTTTCAGTACATTTGCAAATCTGTTAGCATGGATATGAAGATCAGTAGTCCATGGATACATATAAGCGAAGCCAGCCGTTGTTTCTGGCAATGCTGCATATGCTGGGCATACAATCTGACATCCTGCGCTCATAGCTTCGATAGCTGCGATGCAACTTGTCTCCTGCCAAATTGACGGATAAGCAAAGATATGAGACTTGGATAACGCCTCACGAACTTTGTCATTTGATTTTGTGCCATGATAAGTAATATGTGGATGATCCTCACATGCCTTGAATAAATCGCGATAAGGTTCATCACGTTCTTCCCATCCATAAATTTTGAAAGATGAAAATACGTCTAGATGAATTTTATCTCCATATAGCTTTGAAAGTTCTTGGTAGGCTGCTACCAGAATATTCAATCCTCTATGTGGAGTAGTATGATAGATCAATCGAATAGGTCCGTCAACATCTTTTTGAATTTTCTCGATAGGATTAATAGCATTCCTAAGAACGATAGAGTTATCATAAGGAACATTTAGAACTTTATTATAAGTAGTAAATTGCCAATGTGATACAAAAACTAGTTTATCGAATCGATCCCGCAGGTCATCATTTTGGAGAAATAGTGCTTCTGGGTCTTCCGCTAAGTCGTGAGCCCAGAAAATTTTAATTTTTGATGGGTCTAAATCTCTAACACGAGAAGCTACGATTTGAAAGTTTGAAAGAAGATCGGAATCTAGACGGCGATACAATTCAGCTTGCATCATTTCGGTGCCGCCCATCGCATTTTTATTCAGTTCATTCTTTTCATAGTCACTGTTGATAATTTTTAGTCCCATGGTACCTCTCGTAATTCTTGTGTTCTTACTTTGTAAGGGCAGCCGACCTTAGGGCAGTTTTGACCTTCTTCAAGCATTTTCGCAATAGAACTTTCATTCACAAGCTTATTACAACCTGAACAACTGCGATAAGATGTTGGATTATAAACTTCATCGATGAAATTATTTTCTTCATCCATAATTGACTTTCCTCCCTCCAACGATTACTGACTTTACACTATCATACCTGAAAGAACGCCAATCGTTTTTTTCTAAATCCCAAACAGAAGCTACATTGGGATTTGTCTTCCTCTTTGACTTTTCTTCAGAATATTCTACATGCATATATTCTGGAACTAAAGTGCAATTCATCTTCCTCAGTGTACCATCAGACTTTTCAAAGTTTACTTCAACAATACCTTCGCGAAGAAAATGATTGAGTGCATTGATTTGAATCATATCCATTTTTTCTATCCTAAGCTAGTTGTGTTGTCTATATATTCTACCAAATCTTCATAACCACCAATATGTTTTCCATCAATAAAAATTTGAGGAACAGTCTTAGCTTCTGAATATCTTTCTAGAAGCTTTTCTTTATGTTCTATACATGTAGTCAAATTATATACAGTTGTTACACGACCTTTGCCGATCGTTTTCGTGATCAAATTGAAAGCTTTTTCACACCAAGGGCATTCATTTTTGGTGTACATTTCTATAAGGTTCATTTTAGGAAACTTTCATTTTATACACATTTTCTTTAGCTGGTCCCCAAACATCTTCCGTTTTCACTCGGATGAATGGCTTATTTTTTTCAGCGGTATTAGGATTAGCCACAGTTACCCAAGGATTTTTACCTTTTGAATAAGCATCAACAATGTTCTCCATCTTTTCAGAGGGAGTCATTGCGAGTTTGACGGCTTTTAGGAGTGACCTAGACACATTTGGGCGTTGCCCTTTAGAGGTGTAGTGCTTACCTGTTGACTTCTTACCTTTAGCCATTTTCTATAGTCCTTTCAATTTGTTCTCTTTGAATATCTCTTATACAAGCTTCGTAATACGCCACTTTACTTCTCAAAAAGTCTAATGTATGAATATACATTCCCGATTCAATCATGTCAAGTGCTTTTTCGTATTCAATCCAATAAATTACCTTATGAGACTCTTTCAACCTCGTTAGCGGCATGAGGCCACCAAAACGGGGCTTGTCGTTTTGTCCATTTTGCGAAGCCATTCTTCTCTCCTATATAGTAGGCTCGGTAAGCTTCTACCACGTTTTCACGCTTGTATTGATCGGGCATAGCTTGCGGTAGAGGCGTGAAATAACCAACTTCGATATTATCTGGAAGACGTCTTAGCACCTTGGACAGCTTTTCGTCGGTCGCGTGAGTTTTATTATATCGAAACGTATATTCATTACAGAGTGCTACAAAATGAGAGTATAGCCAGTTATAATTGTTATTGGTTTTTCGCGCCCAAATATTACTAGGATGATTGACGTGCGAAGCTTTATAAAGAACTCCTTCGCGTGAATCAGGAAGAAGCCAACGTTTGATAGATCGACCATTAGACGTTTTGTCAAGATAGACAGTACCATCCAAAATTCGATGCGCGGTTGAAAGCAATTGTGCAGTCTCGATAATCATTTTGACCACATGCCGATCTACCATCATTTCCGCAGAATCGATAGGGCACTCAGAAAGCTTGAAAATGTTCATTTATTTTTCTCCAAATACTCAATAGCCTTTTTGAGGCGTCCAGGACAATCTCTCACTTGTCCAAGCATAACATTACAAGAGAAACAAAGCAACCCCCTAACTTTGCCTGTTTTGTGATCGTGATCAACGCAAAGTTTATCATATCTATGATCACTCTGTTCTCCACATATTTGGCATTTATGATCTAACTCTTCATGAAGTTTTTCATACTCTTCTCGTTTTAGACCATATTTTCTAAAAAAATGATCATAACGATAATCCTCTTTGCGTTTTTTACGCATATACTTATTATTATATTCTCGGTAACATTCTTTACACCAAGGTTTTATACCGTTTTTGAATGTGTTATAAGTTTTTGTACCCTCTTTTGCACGTGGAAAAAGTTCTATATCTTTTATTTCACGACACCTTCCACAGGTTTTTAGATTT
>CAZDKB010000096.1:0-2590 GCA_964505885.1 uncultured Flavobacterium sp. | reverse complement strand
CCATTTATAAACACTCCTTTCAAGAGTATTTATAAAATATCATTTTTACAAATCATTTTTACACGAAAAATACTCCAAAATCAATTGAATATACAGTATATCAAAGCTTTTCGTATATGTCAATCGGTAATATCGTGATAAATTTCTTCCCAATTCAAAACGCGGGTGATTGGATATCTAAAATCGAAGTCGATATTATGCGAACAGTGCATTAGATATGTCTTCATACCTAGCTTAGCGCCATCTTCTGCGTTTTCGGCCTTATCTTCGACCCAGAAAGCGCCACTATTTTCGCCGTAACGACTCGCGAGGAAATCATACTTAGGATCGCCGATCGGAAGACAGAAAATTTCATCGAAAACACCTTGACCAAACACACATTCAAGATTATACTTCCGCAGTGCAATCGAGTATTCCCAATCACCCAAAGAAGTAACAACCTCAAAGCGATATCCAAGCTTTTTCAGTGTATTGACGTATTCTACCGTATCTTCATCATACGGCTTCAAAAATCCTATAGCAGCCGATTCATTAAACTGGCGAATCAACTGTTTTGTGTTTGCGACCTCAAGTCCATAAAGAGGACTTAGACTATAAGAATCTTGACTCACGCCTTCAAGACGTTTATAACCGTGACGATCCATAAATGCGTGAAATCCTTCTGACCAATTCAGAAGGACTCCATCACAATCTACAACAATTAATTTATTAAGTGACATACTTTTCTCCAAAAATTGCAACGAATACTTCCCGAGGGCCGTAAGTGCTCCACTCTCCCGACCGCGCACTGCCCTTATAATCCCAGACCCCGCAGACAGGACCTTTCTTTTCAGCGTCCGGATTGAACAGAAAGCCCCAGCTAGCAGTTACCTTATACGGATCATCATCCACGTTAGGCCCAAAACCGAGCTTTTCGATGATATCTTTCTTGGTCAGACCAACCAGGCTTCCAGTTTTATATTCGCCGGCTTTCGCGACAGGAACGATATTCAGGATAGTCATTTCAAAATCCTCTCTTCAACTCTCTATTATCATACAGCGTTTGTGGAATTTGTCAAGAAAAATTTGGAATTCTTATCAACCCACGCTTCAAACTTCTTACAAGCTTCATCAAGCGTCTTTCCACTGATCTTTCGAAATTTTAGACCATCGCGATAAGCGTTACGATCACACAGGACCATTTCGATTTCGTGTCTGTTCGTTTGAACGTTAGCACGAACAAGAAACTTACAGTGTGCGTAGGCATTTTCGAAAATGCCGTTAGTCCACTTGTCAGAAGGTTCTCCTGCGAGCGCGAAGGCTTGAGCGCCCATCACGGTAAAAGTTTTGAAAAATTTAGCGTTCATGAATCTTCTCCTGCAAGTGTGAATCCTGAATCCCAGGCCATCCACAAATCATCTTCATCGTCGCGCGTGTAAGGATTATCTAAACGAGTTCCATTATCCATATGAAACTCTACACCAGCCTTGTAGCCTGCATCATAAGCTTCTTTAAATTCCTCATAAGTCATCATCAATTTCCTCCTTTAGCGCAGATAAGCGGGGCCGGTCCAGGCGATCTGATAATCACCGAAAATGTTACCACGTGCCTGATTACGTGCAGGCGAAGCCCAGCTAGCCGGCTTCAAGATATCGCCATACTTGAATTTCGGATCATTCTCGGTGATTACGACGAAAACAGAAACGCTACCGCGCTGAATGATCTTCGCATACTTCTGACCATACGTAACTTCAAACTGATCAGTGTATTCTTTCAGCATTTTAGCCTGAGTAGCCGCCCGCTGTTCTACCAGGTCGGGATCACGCATCGCGCAAAACTCGAGGCTCTTCTTCTGATAGGCCTTATAGTCGGCGATCATCGCGGCGATAACCTTCTGCATAGCAACTTCAAGCGTCATGACCTACTCCGTTCATTCATCATGTTTATACTATAGCACTCGAAAAGCTTTATGTCAAGAGAAAAATCAGGTTGATTGTTTTTCGTTAGCGACCTCATTCAACTGTCGCCAATATTTTGCAATTCGTGGAATACCTTTGGCATTAGGTTCAATCCACTTTTCGTATTGCCAATCTAGAAGAGTACGGTGTTTGATAAAATACTTAGCGGTGATAGAACCAGCACGCGCATCCTGAGGAGTGAAACCAATTTCATTCCACTTCCGAGTATCGTTACTCGCCTGTTCATCGACCGTCTGCCGATGAAAAAGATGCATCAAAGCTCGCCCAACAGCTTGCCGACTGACAGCGCCGCCGCGAAGAACCAACTCCGAAAGACTTTCACGCGTAACAATCTTTTCCATTAGATCACCACACGGGCCATCTGACAGAACATTTCCTTCTCAGCGACCCACTGCCAATACACGGCACCATTCGCGTTAGAGAAAAAAACGTATGTCATATCCGACAACTTCTGCCACATATCAGTGGAGAACATCGAAAAGAACTTCGCCAGTTCCATTTCAGTCAGACACTTAGTCATTTCAGTAGTCGGGATGTGTTGCATATCAACCTCTCATCAACTCACTATAGTTATCATAACATAATGGAATTAATTGTCAATCAAAATCTTGTGCTAAAATTGTCAGAATCCT
>CAZDKB010000095.1:0-9603 GCA_964505885.1 uncultured Flavobacterium sp. | reverse complement strand
TGAACAGCAACTTTGTTAAACTGAGGTGGTGATGTAGGAGTCATATTATACTCATTATTTCTGATTCCTTGAAGCATGAATCGGTCATTCTTCTTGATCGTGTCAACCACTACTGTACCGTTACTTCTTAATACTGTATTCGTGTAATAAATATCGATCATCGGCTGTAAAGAAGTACTTGTAAAGTCTAATGACATCAACGAACCTGTATTTCCTTCCGCCTGTATCTTAAGTCCTCTGAAATAATTATTGAATGCATCTTGAGAGCCAAACTCTCCAGTTTCGTATTGATCAAGGAATAATTCTTTGATTCTTTCTTTCTTCAAAGGAATACTGATGTAAGGATTCTGATTTAAATAAACGATTGTGTCCGTATCATAAATCTGACCTGTACTCAATCTTCTTAGGGCAAATTGAGCCGTATCTCTTTTATTAGGTCGAAAATCAAAATCTTCAAAAACATTTAATTTCTCTGGAAAAACATCATAGACCTCATCAGAATAGTACTCTTTTGTTCTAGTCGGATCATTGGGATCTAGGTTATTAAGAAAGGATTCTAATCTAAACACATTTAAAGTAAAATCAGCATCTTGGTTTCCTATGATTGAATCTAACTGAAAATCAGGACCAATAGCATCATTACCAATCAATGTTGCTTGATATGGAATTCTAAGGAATACTGTATCCATGGTGGTTACCACAGTTGTATCATTTCCGTACTCATTATCCACTACAGATAAGTTAAATGGAAGTCCTAATTGAGAAATAATAGAAGCCTCTATCTTTTTATAATTTCCGTTGTTATATACCCCTAATAAGTACTGTCCTAGTGATCCTCCCAAACCAAGTCCGTCAGCCTGAACTCTTTCAATATCTTTAGCTGTAATGAATACTTCTAAAACAGTGTCATTTGTGGTGAATTCATTATTACTAACAATGGTAGTTCCAATATCTGTAAAATCTTCCTCACATGAAATAACAAAGCTCAGGAAAAAAGCCAATCCGATTGAATACAATAATGGCTTTGCAAGTTTTTTTAACATAACTACTCTAATTACTCTTCAGTTACTAATTCTCTGTAAAAATCTAAATAAGGATCAAATGAATCCTGGCTCTGGTACGATAAGACTGGTAAGCCATTGTCGCCAATAGCTTCTGACAATTCTTTTGGAAGTGTATCACTGCCTAAAACAATCGCATCAGAATTATCTATCGCACTCTTGATTACGTTAGTGTAGTTTGGGTTCTCTAATATGCTGATTTTTGAGTCTTCTATTTTGTCGAATTTTATCTTGTCTACTAGTTCTTCATTCAACGAGCCGTCAAAATCTTTATTGTAAACAGAGGTCACGATTTTGCTATCCGCAAAAAGTGGCTCTTCGCTGTAAAATTCTTTTAAGTACAATGGTAATAAAGAAGCCATCCATCCATGGACGTGGATAATGTCTGGAGCCCAATTCAATTTCTTTACGGTTTCAACTACTCCTTTTGCAAAAAAGATAGCTCTTTCATCATTGTCAGAAAACAACTGATCATCTTCATCAGTGAAGATTGCCTTTCTTTTAAAATATTCATCATTATCGATGAAGTATACCTGCATTCTCTCTTTAGGAATAGAAGCCACCTTGATGATCAACGGCATATCCATATCATTGATAATCAAATTCATACCAGACAATCTAATTACCTCATGTAACTGATGTCTTCTTTCATTGATCACCCCAAAACGAGGCATAAAAATTCTAGTTTGGATTCCGTTGCCGTGGGCCTTCTTTGCTACATTAAACGCTGTAGATGCAATTTCTGTTTCAGGTAAGTAGGGTACTACTTCAGATGAAACATACAATATTCTCTTGTCTTTCATTAAGTCTAAGCCTTTATTAAGTCTGCGAAAGTACGAAATTTTATGCAAAATCCATGTTAAAATGCTAAGTTTGCAGTGATTTACAGCGATTACATATGAAGGTTTTTACCACTCGAAAAGAGGTTGAAAATTATCTAGAAAAACATCTTTCTAAACAAGACCAAATTGGATTGGTTCCAACGATGGGAGCCCTTCATAAAGGACATCTATCTTTAATAGCTGAGTCGATGAACAATAACGATGTCACAGTGGCTAGTATTTTTGTGAATCCCACTCAGTTTGACAAGGCTGAAGATTTGGAAAAATACCCTAGAACTTTTGAAAGTGATATCGCCTTATTAGCGGAACAGGGTTGTGATGTTGTTTTTGCCCCAACTGTTCAAGAGATCTACAAAAATGATATTTCCTCTAAGAGTTTTGATTTTGGTGGACTCGAACATGAAATGGAGGGTAAATTCCGTTCTGGTCATTTTGATGGTGTTGGAACCATTGTTAAAACACTTTTCGAAATTATTCAACCGAATTCTGCCTATTTCGGGGAAAAGGATTTTCAACAATTACAGATTATTCGGGTTATGGTAGAAAAGAATGAATTACCTGTAAATATAATAGGTTGCCCAATATTCAGGGAATCCAATGGTCTGGCAATGAGTTCCAGAAACGAACGTCTTTCATCAAGAGAAAGAGCCGATGCCTCAATTATTTATCATACCTTAAATGAGGTGAAATCGAGACTAAAGAATTCTTCGATTGAAGAATTAGATGACTTCGTAAATTCTCAGTTTCAGAATCACCCTTTGTTTGAGCTGGAATATTTTAAGATTGCCGACGAAAAATCTCTGAAAACAGTTACTAAAATTCTCCCCCAAAACAAGTATCGAGCCTTTATTGCTGTTTATGCAAATTCCGTAAGGTTGATAGACAATTTAGCCCTGTATAATTAACATTCATTTTAGACTGAGATTAACTCTCTTAGAATTAAAAAAGTAGTACTTTTGCAGCATGTTAGTACAAGTAGTGAAATCTAAAATCCACCGAGTTAAAGTAACAGGTGCTGATTTAAATTATATTGGAAGCATTACCATTGATGAAGATCTTATGGATGCTGCTAATGTTATTGAAGGTGAGAAAGTACAAGTAGTTAACAACAACAACGGAGAACGTCTTGAGACATACGTGATTCCTGGGCCTCGTGGCAGTGGAGAGATCACCTTAAATGGTGCCGCTGCAAGGAGAGTAGCTGTAGGAGATGTTCTTATCTTGATAACCTATGCATTTATGGGTATCGACGAGGCGAAAACCTTCAAACCTGCGCTCGTTTTTCCAAACGAAGCAACCAATACACTTACCTAGGTTTTGAATTCTGGTATCAAGAAAATTTTAAAAATAACCCTTCCTTTAGCAGTGGGAATTGGTTTGGTTTGGTATTCCTTATCTGATATCGATACCGAAGAATTCATTGACTATTTTTTAAATGCCAATTACGCATGGGTTGCTTTAGGTCTCTTTTTCGGAATCTTGAGTCACCTTTCTCGTGCTTATCGATGGAAGTTTATGTTAGAACCACTAGGTTTCCAACCTAAACTTGCAAATAGTGTAATGGCTGTTCTTGTCGCCTATTTAGTAAACTTAACCATCCCTAGAGCTGGTGAAGCTTCAAGAGCTGCGGTTATGACCAATTATGAAGGAATTCCTTTCCATAAAGGTTTTGGAACCATCGTTGCAGAACGTGTGGCCGATCTTGTCATGCTCTTAGTAATCATTGTCATAACCTTGTTTGTTCAGTTCGACTTTATTCTTGAATTAGTCATTAAGAATTTTGACCCATTGAAAATCGGTCTGTTATTATTAGGGCTGATTGCTGGAATCATTTTCTTTATTCTATTTATAAAGAAATCAACAAAGGGAATTGGACTAAAGATTAAAGTCTTTGTCAACGGATTAGTTGAAGGTGTCATGACGATCTTCAAAATGAAGAAAAAATGGCCTTTTATCTTTCATACGGTATTCATCTGGTTGATGTATGTATTAATGTTCTGGGCAACCATTCCTGCCATCAATGGTTTATCTGTTCCCTTAGGAGGAGTGCTCGTTGGTTTTATCGCAGGAGGATTTAGCATCGCAGCAACCAATGGAGGAATTGGATTATATCCTGTAGCAGTGACCGGTGCATTTCTATTGTTTGGTATCCCAAAAGAGCTGGGAACTGAATTTGGCTGGGTTATGTGGACGGCTCAAACCGCAATGATCATCATTTTTGGCGGACTCTCTTTCTTGTTATTACCGTTATACAACAAAGGAAAATAAATGCACCCATCTTTATTCTCTGCTTGAGAGTAAATTTCTTTTCTTTGTGAAAACCTTTTTTTGAATGGCTAAAACCAAAACAACTTTCTTTTGTCAGAATTGCGGAACTCAACACGCAAAATGGATGGGACAATGTTCTGCCTGTGGCGAATGGAATACAATTGTTGAAGAGGTTATTCAAAAGGAAGAAAAACGAGAATGGAAGCAATCTACAACTGCAAAATCAGTTTCAAAACCTTTAAAGGTTAATGAGATCGTTCTCAATCCAGAAGAGAGAATCCCGACAAAAAACTCAGAATTAGACAATGTGTTAGGTGGTGGTTTGGTTCGTGGTTCAGTGACTCTTTTAGGTGGTGAACCCGGAATTGGAAAGTCGACTTTACTTCTTCAAATTGCCCTATCTATTCCTCAAAAGGTTTTATATGTTTCTGGTGAAGAGAGTCAGTCTCAGATAAAAATGAGAGCCGAGCGTTTAGAGAAAAATTCTTCAGACTGCTTGATCTTGACCGAAACCAATACTCAAAATATTTTTAGGAATATTGAAGAAGTTGAACCCGATTTATTGGTAATCGATTCCATCCAGACTTTACATACCAACTCTATTGAAGCTTCGCCAGGAAGTATCTCGCAAATAAGAGAAACGGCTGCCGAACTTATCAAATATGCCAAAGAAACAGCGACTCCAGTATTGTTGATCGGACATATCAATAAAGAAGGGCAAATTGCCGGACCGAAGATCCTAGAACATATGGTAGATGTTGTTCTTCAGTTTGAGGGAGACAGAAATCATACCTATAGAATTTTAAGATCTCAAAAAAATCGTTTTGGATCAACAGCAGAATTAGGAATCTATGAAATGAGATCTGATGGATTAAGAGAAGTATCCAATCCTTCAGAGATCTTGATCTCAGAAAAAGATTCTGACCTAAGCGGAACAGCTATTGCTTCTACTCTTGAAGGAATTCGTCCCTTAATGATAGAGATACAAGCATTGGTTAGCTCTGCTGTTTACGGAACTCCTCAAAGAACAACCACAGGTTACAACCTGAAACGTTTGCATATGATCCTAGCAGTTCTCGAAAAAAGAGCTGGTTTTAAACTAGGTGCAAAAGATGTATTCTTAAATATCACTGGAGGAATCTCTGTTGACGACCCTGCGATTGATCTCGCCGTTGTGGCTTCGATTCTCTCTTCAAATCAAGATATCGCCGTTTCACCAGATGTTTGTTTTGCTGGAGAAGTTGGATTAGCTGGAGAGATCAGACCTGTTTCTAAAATAGATCAGAGGATTACAGAGGCAAGAAAGCTTGGTTATAAAACATTTGTAGCCTCCAAGTACAATAAAATAACAGTAAAGGAAAAGGATATCAAGTTGATCTTGGTTGGCAAGGTCAATGAAGTTTTTGCCACACTCTTTGCCTAAGAAAAGGCAAGAATAATACATAAAAAAAACCGAGCTTATTGCTCGGTTTTTCATTTTATATCTTCTAAGAATTACTTCTTAGTCACTTCTTTAATATACTTCTCCAACGCCATTGTCATAGATGGAGTTTCAGGACTTGGTGCTGTAATATTACACTTTAAACCAGCATTCGTCGCCGCCCTAACAGTGGAGTTTCCAAATACCGCAATTCTGGTATTATTCTGTTTGAAATCAGGGAAATTCTTAAATAAAGAATCGATTCCAGACGGACTAAAGAAAACCAAAATGTCATAGAATACATTTTCTAAATCAGATAGATCACTTACCACAGTCTTATAAAGAATAGCTCTCGTCCAATTTACACCTAAGGCATCTAATTCTGTCGGAATTAACGGTTTTAATTTATCTGAAGATGGTAACAAGAATTTTTCATCCTTGTGTTTCTTGATCAACTTCGATAATTCAGGGAAAGTTCTATTACCCACATAGATCTTACGCTTTCTGTATACAACATACTTTTGAAGGTAGTAAGCCACTGCTTCAGACTGACAAAAATATTTCATCGAATCTGGCACTTTAAACCTCATTTCCTCTGCAATTCTGAAGAAATGGTCTACAGCATTTCTACTTGTAAGTATAATGGCAGTAAATTTAGAAAGATCGATCTTCTGTGCTCTTACTTCTTTTGAGTTCACTCCTTCAACATGGATAAAAGATCTAAAGTCGATTTTTACCTTTTGTTTCTCGGAAAGTTCGAAATAAGGAGAAGTCTCCGTCTTAGGTGCTGGTTGGGATACCAATATAGTCTTCACTTTCATATTCTGCTTCCTTTTTTTATTTATCGTATCAATTTAAACAAAATCAATAGCGGCGCTATTTCGAAGGCGCAAAGGTACAAAATAAAATAAAACAACTCTTTAATTATCAGGTTTTTGTTGTTAATCACGATTAATGCAAACCTAGTTGCGAATAGCAGTAAAATACCGGTAAAAAGTAGCTCAAATTGTTGAAAACCATAAAAATAGACCCCATTTAGAAAGAATAATCCAATAGAAATCGAATACAAATAACTGCGCTTTGAAAGAAAAAAGTAAACAAGTGTATGTTGGATGGCTAAAAGACGCATTACCAAGGCTTCAACGAGGTTCCTGAACAACATATAAATCAGCACATATGTGGCAATCTTTGAATACTCTATAAAAGAAAACTCTTGTTCAATTTGAAAGTATCTAATTGAAAAATAAATGGTTAGTGAAATACTAACAAATGAAAAAGCTGTAAAGACAATATCAAACAGTGATAAAAATGGCTGTTTCTCTTGGGAGGTAATTTCAATAAAACCCTTGTTAAAAATAGAAAGAGAATACCCTCTCATTTTTTCTGCACTGAACATCTTTAACAGGAAGAGGGTTAACAAGGAAGCAACAAAAAGAATTGCCACCCAATTATTAGAAATAAGTACTCTTTCAACTGCCTCCATTGGTATTTTTTGGTTGATCTACCCTTACAAAAGTAACAGATTTTTTTAGACAAATTTTAGCTTTTATGCCAAGAAGATTCCTTTTAAAATAGTGTATATTTGCCGCTACACGCATCCGTTTTATGTCAGACACACTAGTTATTATTCCTACATATAACGAAAAAGAAAACATCGAACTTATCTTAAGAGCTGTTTTCCAAGAAGAAAAGAATTTTCATGTTTTAGTGGTCGATGACAACTCACCTGATGGTACTGGAAACATTGTGAAATCCTTGATGAAAGAATTTCCTACCCAACTTTTTATTGAAGAAAGAAAAGGAAAGAACGGTCTAGGAACCGCCTATATTCATGGATTTAAATGGGCTCTTTCCAAAGGATATGATTACATTATTGAAATGGATGCTGATTTTTCTCACGACCCAAAAGATCTCGTTCGATTATACAATGCCTGTGCAATTGAAGGGGCAGATGTTTCTGTAGGATCAAGATATTCTATAGGGGTAAATGTTGTCAACTGGTCCATGAAACGAGTTCTGCTCTCCTACTTTGCTTCAAAATATGTAAGATTTATTACAGGAATTCCAGTACATGATACCACAGCCGGTTTTGTATGTTACAAAAGAGAGGTCTTAGAAACCATCAAACTAGACAAGATCAAATTTGTGGGATATGCGTTTCAAATAGAAATGAAGTTCAAAGCTTGGAAACACGGATTTTCTATCAAGGAGGTATCTGTGATCTTTACGGATAGAACAGCGGGAGAATCAAAAATGAGTGGTGGAATTGTATATGAAGCGCTCTTCGGAGTTATAAAAATGAAATTAAGAGGTTTACGATGAATTCTTATCTAATTAAAAACGCACGAATTGTCAACGAAGGAACAACGCAAACAGGAGATGTTCTTATTGAAAACGGACTGATCAAAAAAATTGGACAATCCATTGATAATGATTCAGTAAAAAATATTGATGCCCAAGGCAAGTATCTGCTTCCTGGAATGATCGATGATCAAGTGCACTTTAGAGAGCCTGGGTTGACTCACAAGGCGAATATCGAAACCGAAAGTAGAGCTGCAGTAGCAGGAGGAATCACAACCTTTATTGAACAGCCGAATACTGTGCCACAAGCGACGACTCAGAAACTATTACAAGACAAGTTTGATATTGCAGAAAAATCATCCTATACCAACTATTCTTTCATGTTTGGTGGAACCAATGATAATTTGGAAGAACTATTAAAGACGAATCCAAAGAATGTAGCAGGGATCAAGTTATTCTTGGGGTCCTCTACGGGAAACATGTTAGTGGATAATCCTGAAGTATTGGAAAAAATATTCTCATCTACAAAGCTGATCATCTCGGTTCATTGTGAAGATGAAGGAACCATCAGAAAGAATACAGCTCATTATAAAGAGATCTATGGAGACGATATTCCGATCGAACTCCACCCCATAATCAGAAGTGATGAGGCTTGTTATATTTCCTCTTCAAGAGCTATTGAACTCGCAAAGAAAACAGGGGCAAGATTACATATCTTCCATCTTTCTACCGCTAAAGAGATGGAACTTTTTAGAAACGATATCCCTTTAGAAGAAAAGCAGATCACAGCAGAGGTTTGTGTGCATCATTTATGGTTCTCAGATGAAGATTACAAGGAAAAGGGAACCTTTATCAAATGGAATCCAGCTGTAAAAAAAGCTTCGGACAGAGAGGCATTATGGGAGGCTCTGTTAAGCGATAAAATTGATGTTCTAGCAACAGATCATGCACCTCATACGTTAGAAGAAAAATCAAATCCATACACAAAAGCTCCAAGTGGAGGGCCACTTGTACAGCATGCTTTATTGGCATTAACCGAAAAAGTAAAAGAAGGGGTTTGGACTATAGAAAAACTGGTTGAAAAAGCTTGCCATAATCCGGCTAAGATCTTCCAGATTGAAAAACGCGGATTTATTAGAGAAGGTTATTTTGCCGATCTTGTTTTGATAGACGATGATCAGCCTCAAACGGTAACTCGTGATAATGTTTATTATAAGTGTGGTTGGTCTCCTTTTGAAGGAACAACATTCTCATCAACGATTACCCATACTTTTGTCAATGGAATATTGATGTTTAACAACGGAACATTCAACCATGAAGCCAAAGGAAAAAGAATCACTTTTGATAGATAAGTATGAAAGTTAAAGGTCTTTTTTTGTCGATAGTCACTTGTGTATTGTTTTCATGCACGAGCAATACCATCTATGAAAAACCTAAAGATCTGATTACAAAAGATTCCATGGTCTCGTTGCTAAAAGACCTTTATTTAGCCTCCGCGGCCAAGAATGTAACAAATAAACAAGCACAGCGCAGATTTAGTTATGTGCCTTTGGTGTACGATAAATACAGGATAGACAGTGCTAGATTTCAAAGAAGTAATTTGTACTATATCTCACTAGTGGATGTATATGAACCCATGTTAGAAGAAGTATTTTCCACACTTGAGGCCGAGAGAACAATACTCGCTAGACAAAAGAAAGTAAGGGATTCA
>CAZDKB010000094.1:0-9634 GCA_964505885.1 uncultured Flavobacterium sp. | reverse complement strand
TGTTCTTTCTGGTTCATAATCTAAATGTAATGGATTGTAAACTTAAGATGGCTATAAGTAATTGCTTGCTCTCGCCTACTTCTTTTTAATACTCACCGCAACTCCCCCACCTTCGGCGAGGTTTAGTGTTAGTTTTGAGTCTTTGGTTACTGTGATGGTTTCAATCTCTATAGATAAAGGATTCTTGTCCCAATGTGCGTCTTTGCCGTCTTTATAAATAGTGGCAGTGTATTCTACATTTGGGTCTAAGAATTCTAAAGAGACTTGATAAGATCTAGCATTTTCATCGGTAATAGATCCTAAGAACCAGTTGCTGGTTTCTCTTTCTTTTCGGGCTATGGTTACATAATCTCCTACGACTCCGTTTAAGACCTTAGATTCAGACCAGTTTACTCCAACATCTTTGATAAACTGCAAAGGTTCTGGGTTGGCTTCGTAATGTTCTACCAAATCGGCTGCCATTTGTATCGGAGAATAGATCACTACATATAAGGCCAACTGCTGCGCCAAGGTTGTATTTACTTGGTTGTCTTTTCTATATTCGTCAAACTTGATATTGAAGATTCCCGGAGTAAAATCAATCGGTCCGGCTAACATTCTGGTAAATGCCACAATAGGTAAATGCTCTGGCGGATTTCCACCATCGCCTGCCCAAGCGTTAAATTCTTGTCCGCGTAATCCTTCTCTAGAAATAGTATTTGGGTAGGTTCTTCTGAGTCCGGTTGCTTTGATCGGCTCATGAGCATTAATCGCTACCTGATATTTCGCTGCTTTAATCACGGTATTATTATAGTGATTCACCATATACTGTCCGTGATGATATTCTCCTTTGGGTAAGATCTTTCCTACATAACCCGTCTTCACAGAATGAATCCCATTTTTTTGCATCAAGGCAAAGGCAGCATCTTGTTGTTTTGTATAGGTTTCCGTAGCTGCAGAAGTCTCATGATGCATAATAATCTCTACTCCTTTTTCTCTTCCGTAACGCACTACTTCTTCTAGATCGTAATCTGGGTAGGTCGTCACAAAATCGAAGACTCCTTCTCTATCATCAAATCCTATCCAGCGTTCCCAACCGGTATTCCAACCATCTACCAACACTCCTTTGATGTTATTTTTCGCTGAGAAATCAATGAATCTCTTTACGTTTTCAGTGGTGGCTCCATGTTTCCCATGAGCTTTTCCTGTATCGGTCCATTTGCCGTCTACGAGTTCCATTCCGTAATCCCAAGAGGATTTTCCTAAGTGCATTTCCCACCAAACTCCTGTATATTTCATCGGAGTAAACCAAGAGACATCGCCAAGTTTATTGGGTTCGTTTAGGTTTACAATCAGTTTGGATTCTATCAAAGCCGGTGCATTGTCAGCAATCTGAATAGACCTCCAAGGTGTATGAAAAGGAACCGTACGTTCTACTTTATAATCTCTATTTTCAGATCCTACCAAAACACTGCTAAATCCTAAGTTTTGGGTATCTACCTTTAAGGTCATTCCAGAATAATCTACCAAAGCGGCTTCGTGAATCGATAAATGCGTTCCGTCTTCTCCTACCATAGTCACAGGTGTATTTACAGCATTATGCGGAATATAAGATTGCGCCAAATTCGTTTTCGGAATATAAGATTGTGCATCGATCTCAGATAACTTCGTGGTACTATACAAATGCTCGTAAATATCCCAATCACCAGGACCCCAAAAGGTTTTATAATCTTCGGTTAAGTTAAACTGAGTATGTTCTTCTGTGATGAGTGCTTGGGTTAGATTGGGTTGTTCTGGAAATTCATAACGAAATCCTACTCCGTCGTTATACACTCTAAACACCACATCCATTCTTCGTTGCAGATCGTCGCGTTCTTGCAATTCTACTCGGATCTCATTGTAGGAGTTAATTACCTCTTCTTGTTCTCCCCATTGCATCTTCCATGATTCGTTTACTTCTACAGGCTTTTTTACCTTGGCAACAAATCCTTTTCTCATAGATGGAGCATCTTTAAAATCGAATCCTACAAATGAAGTATCAATCACAATCTTTTCTTTGAATTCAACCGTATAAAAGAATTCTCCCTCTTGAGATAAACCAAAGTTGACATTTATGTTTTCATCAGGAGATTTGGTTCCGGCAGAATCCACAGCACAAGAGCTGAAAAAAATGAGGGCTAACAAAAAAGAAGAAATATACTTCATGGGATTTCAATTTGAGATGGCGTAGCCAAGGACGCAAGGGAGCTAGTACTCTTGACTACACCGGGGACTTAACAGTTTATAGTTTTTCTAATAAAATAATATCGTAATCGGAAGTTAAGGTCACTTTTTGATCTTTTACTTCAACTTCAACACCCGAATAGGCATCTCTTAGTTGGGTTCCGTCTTCAAAAACTCCACCTACTTCAACGGTCTTTTCTCCTGCTGAAAGCTCTAATGCAATCACTACCACATCTTGATAATCTCCTCTAGAATAGGCTCTAGAGAAGGTATAAGGTTTCTCAGAGATCATTTTATGCACTCCTGCTCCAACGGCAGGGTGATTGGCTCTAAACTTCCCTAATCGTTGATAATGGTCTAAAGTCTTCTTGGCTTTCTCGTTTCCTTCAATCTCTTCCCAGTTCATAAACGAACGAAGTGTTGCATCTCCTTGGGTTCCTTCGATTACTAAAGATCGTGCAGACTCGTCACCATAATAGATCTGTGAAGCTCCTGGTGATAATAATAACATGGTTCCCGCTGCATGAGTGTTCTCTCTAGTTGGATCAAACGGACTCCCATCATCATGAGAGCTTAGGTAATTCAGGGTTCCATAATCACGTAAGCTTGTGCTTAGCAAATCTGAATAACGAGCAAAAACATCTTCAGGAAGTTGTTGTTTTACATTCCATTTAAACTCAAAGTTAATCAAGCTCTGAAAGGCATTGTCGAAGTAGTTTACTTTCTTGTCTCCAAAGTCGAAGAACTGTCCGCCCGAGATTCCGTAATTGTACACCTCTCCTACCAAATAGAAGTCATTGTCATCAACTACCTTATCTGGGTTGTCTTGTTTGTACTGCGCGAAAGCATCATCACAAACCGTTTTAAATTCTTGCCACACAAATTCTTCTGTGTGTTTTACGGTGTCTACTCTATATCCATCGATCCCGAATTCTGTGATATAATCTGCCAACCATTTCATGATGTAAAAACGAGGCGCTCTTGGATGTCCGGTTCTTTCAAAAAAGGCATCCAATTCTGCCACTTCTTGCTCATATCTTCCTTCGGCTTTCCATTTGGCAACCAATTGAGGTGGTAATTCTACCTCTTCATTGCTTTCTGTCTTGATGTCTGGTAAATTCTTTACCAAAGTACAAGTGATGGTATTCTCGTAATTGTCGTATTTACATTGAGGACTTGTTCTTACCCATCCTTCTGGCCAAACAGGATCTTTCTCGGTAACCGGACCTGTATGATTGATCACCGCATCCAATAGAATTCTTATTCCCTTGCTATGCGCAACAGCGACCAATTCTTTTAAATCTTCTTTGGTTCCGTAATTCGGATCGATGGCTGTCCAGTCGCTAGCCCAGTATCCGTGAAAACCATAGGAAAGACCTGTTCCTTCGTCGGTACCATCGTGGATCTGCTCTACGATGGGTGTCATCCAAATGGCATTGACTCCTAGATCTGTAAAGTATCCTTCCTGAATCTTCTGAGTGATTCCTTTGATATCTCCTCCTTCAAATCCACGTAGTTTTCCTGGCGTTTTGGTACGATCGAAATTCACATCATTGGAGGTATCTCCGTTGTTAAATCTGTCTGTTAATAGGAAATATAAGTTGGCATTTTCCCAAACAAAGGGAACCTTAGCTTCTGGTTTCTTCTCTTCTGAAGTATTACAAGCTAAGATTGAGATTGATAATGCGATAAATAAGAGTATTCTTCTCATTGTTATTTTTTTAATTTTCCTCCTACGTATAAAACTTCGGAGGACGTTATTATTTTTTCAATTTGAATATATAAGACTGAAGCGGTTCTAATGAAACCTTCATCACTGCATCTCCTTCTGTGACGCTTAGTTCTGTATTGAAATCGCCATACAACTGATCACTCATGGTGTAAGTTCCTGGTTCTAATATCCATTCAGAAACAATATTGTCTGGTACTTTTAGATCGATCTCATAAGCTTTCTCTGCATCAAAATTGGATATGATGATCAATTCCTCATCATCGCTCCAACGAGCAAAAGACAATAACTTCTCATCATAACCTTCGGTTGCATTTCTGTTATGGGTATGAATATCTTGATATTCTCCCATCAAAGCAGAACTCTTGATCGTAAAGTTTAAGAGACGTTTATAAAAATCTCTTAGGTCTTTTTCCGCTTCGGTTGATTGTCCGCCATCAAAGTTCTTATCGTTTACCCACCTTTGAACCGTTGGAACTCCCACATAATCGAAGATCGATGTTCTGGTCGGTTTCCCAAATCCAGCATCTTCTGCTCCTGGCTCCCCAAGTTCTTGTCCGAAATAAACTAAGGTAGGAGATGTACTGATGGTTGTAGAAACCACCATGGCTGGCTTACCTTTTAAAGGATCACCTGCAAAATCTGGACTCGCGATTCTTTGCTCATCATGATTCTCGAGGAAGTGGATCATATGATGTTCGATGTCTTTTAATCCTTCCTGAATTGGAGGAATATTATCTGTCCAACCATGACCTTGCATCACGTGTTTGATGGTATCGTACAACTCTACTTTGTCGTAGAGATAATCCATTTTTCCTTTTTGGATATAATCTCTATACAAGCTCGGATTGTAAACCTCAGCCAATAAGAAAGCATTTGGGTTCTTCATCTTGATCGACGAGTTCATATAACTCCAGAATTCAACCGGAACCATTTCTGCCATATCAAATCGGAAACCGTCTACTCCCTTGTCTAACCAATAATAAGCGATATCTCTAAACTTGATCCAAGAATCGGGAACCGTTTTGTCTTGCCAAAATTCATAATGTGCTTTATAATCTAAATTATCAGCTCCTTCAGGCAATTCGGCGAAATCTTTTCTTCCCTCCGGACTCACACCATAATTTACCTTTACCGTCTCATACCAGTCCCAAAAACTAGGTTTAGAGGCACGAGAACCGTTTCCTGTCCATTTTGCTGGCGTTTCCTCAAACTTTCCATCAGAAAGTGGATGAGGCAATCCTCCCAAAGGTTTATAATCGTTCTGCGGATCTGGAACTTCAAAAGACTCACCCGGATTGTAATAAAAGTTATTATTTACATCATACTGTACCGAAGTATCATCATCAGCACCAAAATCTTTGGTTCCATCAGGGTTTGTTAGGCTTTGATAATTTCTCGCCACGTGGTTTGGAACGATGTCGATTAATAACTTTAATCCGTTTTTATGTGTTCTTTCGATCAGGGCTTCAAACTCTTCCAATCTTTTGGCAGGGTCTACCGCTAAATCCGGATTTACATTGTAATAATCCTTTACTGCATAAGGAGAACCCGCTCTACCTTTTACCACATCAGGATCGTCATTAGAGATTCCAAAAGCTGAATAATCATTGATCACATCATGATGAGGAACTCCGGTATACCAAATATGAGTAACACCCAAATCTTTGATCTCCTGAAGGGCCTTATCGTTGAAGTCCGCGAACTTTCCAACTCCATTTTCTTCGATGGTTCCCCATGGTTTATTAGTGGTATTTGTATTTCCGAAAAGTCTTGTAAAAACTTGATAAACTACTTTCTTGTTGTTAGTCTCTTCCGTCATGATTTCTGTTTTCTTCTCATTCTGACAGCTCATCAACACTGTAAAAGCCGCAATAAAAAGGAATGTCTTTTGAGTATTCATCTGACTTATTTTCTCTTGATTCTGATCTTTAATTCTTTGGCAGGATCCCACTCTAAAGGAAGGTTAAGCATATTGTCCTTTAATTCAAACTTCACTTTCTTGCGTCCTACTTTGATCCATTGGATATTCCAATCCATTTGATGGATCACCAATTCAATACTCTTTTTTGAAGGAGTCCAGTTTTTCCCAAACTCGGCTTCAAAATCAATTTCCAAAATGTCTTTATCTAACTCGGCTTCAAACTCTAGTTTCTCGTACATTCCTTTTTGGAAGGCATCTGGAGTAGAACCATTATCGTTGTAGTATTCTCTTTCACTTTCAATTACATCTGAATCGTTGAAATAGTGAAGTACTAGATCAGTTCCGTCATATTCCGCAGTAGATTGCATCGGTCTTGCCGTTAAGATAAAGGCACCACCTCTCACATAAGTAGGAATAGAATTCTCTTTAGTTGAAACTGTTTTTGTTTGTCCGCCTGCTACCTTTTCACCGGTATAGAAATCGAACCAATTGGCAGTGCTGGGGAAATAGACTTCTTTTTCTTTAACTCCTGATTTCAAGATTGGAGTGATCAAAAAGTCATGGCCCCATAGATACGTTGAAGACAAAGAATTTAGTTGAATTTTGGATGGTTCTTCAAAGATTAACGGACGCATCAATGGAGCTCCGTCATGACTATTTTGAAACGCTAAGTTATAATTATATGGTAATAATTGGTAACGAAGTTCAATAGATTTCTTTGCCATAGCTTTAGCCTTATCCGATCGAAACACAGGTTCACTCGGTACATCTTCTTGTGCATGTGGTCTGTAAATAGGTTGAAAAACCCCGTATTGCAGCCACCTTGTGTACAATTCGTCGTCTAGATTCGCTCCTGCGAATCCTCCTAGATCAGAGTGCATATATCCGATTCCTTGCATTCCCATCTGCAGGGCAATTTCTGGTTGCGATTGCAATCCGCCCCAAGATCTACTTACATCACCCGTCCAAGGAATGAGTCCGTAACGCTGAGAACCCGAATAACCGGCTCTCATCAAGATAAAAGGTCTTAGTTCTGGATAATCACGCTGATGTCCTTCAAAGACCAAACGCGCCCAATCGTGTCCGTAGGTATTATGCACCTCGTCGGCAGTTCCTGTTTTATGGATTACTGTTGCAGGATGCACCTCAGGTTCTCCTAGGTCGCCCCAGATTCCTTCAACACCCATGTCCACGATCTCTTTGTAACGATCCCAGAACCATTGTTCTCCTTTCGGATCGTAGATATCGATGATTCCTGTATTTCCAAAATAGAAATCGTAGGTATGCGGATTTCCTAAAGAGTCTTTTGCCAACACATCATTATCTACGGCTTCTTGCCAACGATTGGAAGTGGTTAACACAAAAGGCTCTGTGATCAAAACCGTTTTTACATTTTGTTTTTTCAATCGGTCTACCATTCCTTCCATATCCGGAAAAGAATCGCGATACACCCCAAGGTTCCCCATGGTTCCTTTTACAGCAGCACCAAACCAATACAAATCGAGGATGATGGCATCCACAGGAATTTGTTCTTCCTTAAACTTTGCAATTGTTGCTTCCGTTTCTTCTTGGGTATGATATCCAAATCGGCTAGAGAAATTTCCTAAAGCCCATCTTGGCGGCATGGGTTGCTTTCCTGTTAAGTCTGTATAATTGTCTATAAGATCTAGCCAAGTTTCACCAATGATGACTTGATAGGTCTTTCTTCCCGAAATGGTTTCGTAGGTTAAACTGTTGTCTTTTTTACTATCCAAATCAAAATAGCCGATAGGCGCATTATCAAAATGGATCATGTATTTTTTTGAGGAAAGAACAATCGGTAAAGTAAAGTTCATCAGCTCAGAATAGGTCTGATAGCCATAATGTGCTCTGTTGTACAAGGGCAAACGCTTCCCTCTTCTGTTCATTCCTAAAGCTCTTGCTCCTGCACCATATAAAACCTCATCATTGGTAAGGTTGAAGGAGATCTTTTCAATGCTGTCATAAACGATATTTCCTTTCACAAGGTCCATTGGTTCATGTTGGGTCTTATGATATCCCAGTTTCTCCGAAACAAGATCCTCTCCATCATAAGAATAGCCAATCTGAAAAGGTTTGTGTTTAATATCTAATGTGATTCCGTCTGATACAATTACGGTTCTTCCACCACTCGTATTGGCCATCAACTTGGCATCAGTAGGTTTTAGAACCACCGCATGAGAATTCTTTTTCTCTTGCTCACCCTTCGGAATAAAGGTGGTTTCTACAATGTATTTATTATAATATTGGATCTTATATTCACCGTCGTTTGTGGTGATATGGATCTTATTTCCATCTTGTTTGAGACCCGTTAAATAACGATCTACGTTCTGTCCGAATAAAGTAAAAGACAGAAGTGCAAAAGATAGAAATAGTGTTTTTTTGATATTCATCTTAGTTTCCTAATAAAAAGGTCATCGGAATGTCTAAACGTTGATTCCAAGAATTCTCTGAATGATCAGTTCCTGGGAAGGCTCTATTTACAAAGTTGGTATCATCATATCCTTTATTTGCAAAAATCTGATCAACAGTAGGTGCATATTGAGGATAATATTGATCGAGGGTTTGATTTCCGTAGTCGAAGTAGTAACGGTTCTTACCTGGAGCAGGAACATTTTCTTTCATATAATCGAAGATTGCCTTTGGAAAAGGACTTCCCTCAAATACTTGTGCTCCCGGCCAATGTGTTGAGATACAGGCTGCCGCACCAAACACATCTGGATATTCGCTCATTGCATACATAGAGATGAGTCCGCCCATACTAGAACCAGAAACCACTGTATTCTCTCTATCGGTTAACACAGAATAGTTCGCATCGATATAAGGCTTTAATTCTTGAGTTAAGAACTTTAAATACTCATCGGCATAGAGATCTGTATTCATATTGTTCTTTTCTCCCAGTCCTTTTACCTCTTCACGATCTTTCTCTGGCATATAGTCCATAGTTTTCTCTGGATAGTAATCATTCCATCTGATCTCAGAGATATTGTGCGGGGCTACCACGATAAAATCTTTGGTAATTCCTTCTTTTTGAAGTTTAGCCGCCCATTCGTCTACCTTCCATTCTTGTTTGTTCCAAGTGGTTAAAGAATCGAATAGCATTTGTCCGTCGTGCATATACAAAACAGCATATTTTTTATCTGCTGAATAACCATCCGGAAGCCAAATATCAACCGGTCTAGGAACGATATTTTCCGAAGGAAAAGAATCAATCCTTTGTAGAGTTCCAGAGGACACTTTGAGTCCGTGATCGGTATTGATCGTAATGCTCGTCTCAGATTTATTCTCTGTAGTTTGTTCTGGTTTACAAGCAACCATTGCGATTGCAATAAAAAAGGGAACAATAAATCTTTTCATCTTACTTAAGTTTTGTAGTGAATAAGGTCACGTTGTTCGCATGAATCGAAAGTTTCTCACCCCAGGTCATTGTTTCTCCAGTAACAATATCTTTAAGCGTTTTACCGTTTAGGTTCATTTCTTCAAGAATACTGGTCTCGATCTCTGTGGTGTCTGTCTTGTTGATCACAATCCCAACAACCTCATCTTCGTGCATTCTAAACAAGACATAAATTCCTCCTCTTGGAGCAAAGTGCTTGGTTTCACCCTCGTGCATGGCTTTACTCGTTTTTCTATAGTTTAAAACTGTTTTTAAGAAAGATTGCATTCCTTTTTGCTCATCGGTCAATCCTTCACCAGTAAAGGCATTTACGGTATCACCAGCCCAACCTCCTGGGAAGTCGGTTCTCACCAATCCGTGATCA
>CAZDKB010000093.1:0-9870 GCA_964505885.1 uncultured Flavobacterium sp. | reverse complement strand
TCCAGCTGCTAGAAAGGGCGCCAGGAGTAACCGTTGAGCAGATTCAGGAGGCTACCGAAGGAACACTTATTGTTGAAGGTGAAATTCCGGAAATGCAGTTATAATGAAGATAATCTCATATAATGTAAACGGAATTCGAGCAGCTATTAAAAAGGGATTTTTAGATTGGTTGCAACAAGCAAATCCAGATGTGATCTGTATTCAAGAGACCAAAGCTCAAAAAGAACAATTGAATTTAGAAGACTTTGAGTCGGCAGGATATCCATATCAATATTGGTTCTCAGCAGAGAAGAAAGGATATTCAGGAGTAGCTATTCTGTCAAAAACAGAACCGAAACATGTCGAGTACGGAACTGGAATAGAATCCATGGATTTTGAGGGCAGAAATCTTCGGGTCGATTTTGAAGGTGTCTCGGTAATGAGTATGTATCTTCCTTCTGGAACAAATGATGCACGTCTGGATTTTAAGTTCAATTATATGGATGAGATCCTTGATTATGCTTCAGAATTAAGAAAGACCATTCCAAATTTGGTAATTTGTGGGGATTATAATATTTGTCACGAACCTATTGATATCCACAATCCAAAGATGAAAGGAGTATCAGGTTTTTTACCAGAAGAGAGAGAATGGATGAGTAGGTTTATCAATAGTGGATTTATTGATAGTTTTAGATTCTTGAATCCTGATCGACAAGAATATTCTTGGTGGAGTTATAGGGCCAATTCCAGAGCTAATAATAAGGGTTGGCGTTTGGATTACGCGATGGTAACAGAACCTTTAAAAGCTCAGATCAATAGAGCCTATATTTTAACGGAAGCCAAGCACTCAGACCATTGTCCGATTGCCGTAGAATTAGATATATAAGCATGAAAAAACTATTACTTTCACTTTTTTTACTTCAAGTTGTTTTTGCAATTGGTCAAACGAATCAAGATCGTTTTTCTGATGTAGATCTGGCGATGATCGACAGTTTGGTTTTGGAATCAAAATACAATTCTCCATTGTATGATACCATTACTTATTATATGAGCAACGCCGAAAGAAAGGATGTAGTAGATATAAAGATCCCTAAGGAAGTTCTTCAAGAAAGATTGAAATTAATAGATGCTAAAACACCCTTTAATATTGCTTACAATCCTGCATTGGAAAAAGTAATAAAGTCTTATTTAAAACTTAGAAGAAGGTATTACCCTTCGCTGATGGCAAAGGCGGCTTATTACTTTCCGATGTTTGAAAGATATTTGGATCAATACGATATTCCTTTGGAGATGAAATATCTCGCCATTGTGGAGTCGGCATTAAATCCAAGAGCAAAGTCGAGGGTAGGTGCTACAGGTCTTTGGCAATTTATGTATCAGACTGGAAGACAATATGATCTAAAGATCAGTTCTTATGTTGATGAGCGTCAAGATCCTGTAAAGGCTACGATCGCAGCATGTGAATATTTGAGTGATCTCTATAGAATATTTGGAGACTGGGATCTTGCATTAGCAGCTTATAACTCTGGACCGGGAAATGTTTCAAAAGCAATTCGAAGATCTGGCGGATACAAGAATTATTGGAATATTCGACCCTTCTTACCAAGAGAAACTGCAGGCTATGTTCCTGCTTTTTACGCAACCATGTATCTTTTTGAATATTCAGAAGAGCACAACTTAGTCGGGGATGCTCCTAAGATCCGTCATTTTGCTACAGACTCTATTCAAATAAAAAGAACAGTTAGCTTTGACCAGGTTGCAGAGATCATAGATGTTGATGCTGAAATGCTAGCTTTTTTGAATCCTTCTTATAAATTAGACATTGTACCTTTTGTAAAAGGAAGAGACTATAAATTGGTCTTGCCAAAAGCATCTACTGGTGGATTTTTAGCATCAGAAGATCAATTGTATGCGCTAGCAGATGATGATGACTCAAAAAGAGAAAAGCCTTTACCTAAATATTTTGAAATGGATCAGCGGATTCGATACAGGGTTCGAAATGGAGATTATTTAGGAAAGATCGCTAAGCGCTACGGAGTTAGAGTGAGTGATATTAAGAAATGGAATCGACTTAGGAACAATAGACTCAAGATTGGTCAGCGATTAACCATTTATCCGAAAAGACTTAGGGTTACCAAGCAAGAACTCGAGAAAACGAAGAAGGATATTGCCAAAAATAGTCCGAAGAAAACAAAGGTGGAAAAGTCCCCTAAGGGAGAATACATCGTTTATGTAGTTAAGAAAGGAGATTCACTTTGGACTATCGCAAAAAAATTTCCGAAAGTTTCTACCGAGGATATTAAAAAGTGGAACAATATTTGGAGTCCCAAAGCCATCAAACCAGGAACGAAATTAAAAATATATAAAAGCTAATTAGGATGAAACGGATTTTCATAGCATTATGTGCTGTTTTAGTATTTGCCTCTTGTGGTAATGATCAGTTGATTCTACCCGTATCAAAAGGTTCTTTTGGAAAAGTACTAGTCGTTGTAGATAATAGTAAATGGCAAGGAAATATAGGAGATGAATTAAGACAAAGATTTGGAAAACTCCAAGTAGGTCTTCCTCAGCCAGAAAAAACCATGTCTTTAGCGCATGTAGCCCCTCAAGGATTTACTTCGATGTTGAAATCGACCCGAAATATTTTGATCTTAGAAGTAGGAGATACAACAGCAATTAATGTGTTGTCAGACAGATATGCGAGACCACAAAAGGTGGTTTATGTCTCTGCTAAAAGTGAAGAAGAATTAGAAACGATTATCAAAGAAAGGAGCTCTGACTTTATCAATACGTTCAGATCAGCAGATATCGATTATTTGCAAGCTATCTTTAGAGGAAAACGATTGGATGATTCTAAATATAAAACACTTCAAAAGTTGAACATTTCATTGACCATTCCAGAGGAATTTAGAACAGTAGATGATACTGGAGAGTTCTTGTGGTTAAGACAGCATCTAAGAAGTGGAATTGCAAGGGGAGCTGGGAATAACAATATCCTAGTTTATTCATTACCACTTCAAGATCAAGATAGTATTGAAGATGGAATCATTTCGATGCGTGATGCTATTGGTGAAAAATATATTCCAGGTTCTAAAGAAGGGATGTATATGATCACAGAAGAAGCCTATACTCCGTTTACCATAGAGACTGAAATTCAGGAGAATGTTGCTTTTGAAACTCGCGGAAAGTGGGAAGTAAAGAATGATTGGATGGCAGGTCCATTTTTGAATTACGCAATTCTAGATAAAAAGAATGACCGACTTCTAGTGGTTGAAGGGTTTACTTATGCACCGTCGGTAGATAAGAGAAACTTCCTTTTAGAGCTAGAAGCTATCGCTAAAAGCGTACAAATCAGATAAAATTATAAATTCAATTTAATTGGTTAACTTTTCACTCCCAACGTAAAAGTTATATCCATTGAGTACAAAGGTAAAAGGCATAATATTTCTAATCTTTTTAGGAATTTATGCCTTTTACTTTTTTGTTTCTACAGGAATCAATACCTCAAATGATGGAGCTCATGTTGGTCTTGCCAAAGCCATATATTATGATAATGACGTAAAGGTTGGAAAGTATCTTGGATCCTATGTAAAACAACCTGATTATGCTATAAAAGAGGGTGTTATTTATTCAGATCGTTTACCAGGAACTGCAGCTCTAATATTACCATTTTTCGCTTATGCAGATCTCATTGATACATTGGGCCTTGAAACTGTCAATTCACAACATGAGTTAGATATTGTAATTGGTAGTTTAATGCCACCACTTTTCGGTATTTTGAGTGTTTTCTTATTGTTTTGGTTTTATTACAAGTTTTTAAAAAGATCCTTAAAGCTATCCTTAATCTGTTCAGTGATTTATGCGATTGGCACTCTTGCAATGCTCGAATCCAGTCACCTTTTTTCACATGCCCCTTCATTATTTTTTGTGAGTTTAGCAGTATTACTTTCGATTAGTGATACAGGTTTAAAATGGCAATCTTCACTCATAATCATTGCAGTTTTACTAGGATTTGCCTCTTTGATTGAACTCCAGAATTTTTTGTTTTTCGGTCCATTAATGATCTATGTTCTGCAAAAGAATCAAGCTTTAAGAATAAACAAACTTTCCAAACTAATCAAACCTATTGGATTGAGTGTGGTACTATTGAGTTTGTTTCTTCTGTTATTGGCTTATTACAATTATTTCACCTTTGATGACTTCACTTTAAAAAGTAATAAATACAATTCTTTCTTTCCAGAGGAGAGTTCATTTATATCGGCTCTTTCGGGTAATTTTTTTGAAGGGCTTGATAAACTGTTCACAAGTTTTACAAACCTTAAATCTTATTATGATCCAGAAATTGCTAGACTGAATAATATTCCAGGAATTTTTGTAACCTCACCGGTGATGATTATTTCTGTCATCGGATTCTACTTCCTTAAAAGAAAACATAAAGCCGAGTTTTGGCTTTTGGTTTCTTGTATTTTGATCTCCAATGTTATTGCTGCCTTACATGTCACAACGTTAGTGCGTCATATTTATACGATCAATCTTCTTTTTTTCTTACCATTTGTATTTGCAATCGAGGAGATTTTGGAAATTCAAAGATCCGTCAAACGGTCATTTCTCTTGATGCTAGCAGGTCTACTTATCATTATTAGTATGCTAAGAGTTTTTTATTCTACCATCTCATATTGGGGAAGGAACTTCGATACTATTTTTGAATATTCTGAAGAATGGTTCATATTCCTTATTGCTAATATTCCATTTCTTATCATAGCTAGCTTATTAATTTTTAGAAAATCTAAGTTGTCCTAGAAAAATAGCACATTGTAAATCAATTGCTTATTTGATTATCTTTGGATTGATCACCAAAACTAATTATTATGCAAACTAACTTTTTATTTATCGCCTTGGCCGCTTTGGTTCCCATGATCATGGGATTTCTTTGGTACGGACCATTACTTTTTCAGAATGCTTGGATGAAACAATTAGGATTTACAGAAGAATCCTTAAAAGGAGGAAATATGGCTCTTATTTTTATTCTTAGCTATGTTTTTAGTTTTATGCTAGCCTTCTTTTTGCAATTTATTACCGTGCATCAAACTGGGATGTACTCTGCCATGTTAGAGTCTGGAGCAACCGAATTAACAGGCGAAGCTTTGAGTCAATTCAAAGAATTGATTGCAAATTATGGAGATAATTATAGAACTTTTAAACATGGTGCTCTTCACGGTGCACTTGCAGGTGTTTTTGTGGTTTTACCTGTTTTGGCAACTCAAGCTATGTTTGAAAGAAAAAGCCTTAAGTATGTTGCAATTAATGCGGGATATTGGATTGTAACGATTGCTTTGATGGGTGGTATTGTTTGCCAATGGGGAGTCGACTTCAATTTTTAAAAAATAGAATTCAATAAAAAACCTAACCATTTAAAATGGTCAGGTTAATATATTTTCAGTCTAACAGACTCTCTAGTATCCTACTTTATCTCTCACTCTTCCGAGTACTTGTTGAGCAACCGCTCTTGCCTTTTCAGCGCCTACCGCAAGAGCTTCATCAATCTCGTGTTTGTTATTCATAAAGTGATTGTATCGTTCTCTTACTGTTGCAAACTTCTCTAAGATTAATTCATACAATTCTTTCTTTGCATGTCCGTAACCGTAGTTTCCGCCTTCATAGTTGGCTCTCATAGCGGCAATTTGCTCGTCCGAAGCCATCAACTTATATAATGCAAATACATTATCTGTATCTGGATCTTTCGGATCTTCTAAAGGTGTGCTATCCGTTTTGATAGACATGATCTGTTTTCTTAGTTTCTTATCTGTTAAGAATATATTGATCACATTTTCTCTGGATTTACTCATCTTTTCTCCATCAGTTCCAGGAACTAATTTAGTATGTTCTTGAACTTTCGCCTGAGGTGGAACCAAAGTATCACCTACGACATGATTTAAACGATTAGCCACATCTCTGGTCATCTCCAAATGTTGCAATTGATCCTTTCCTACTGGTACAATTTCTGCATCATATAACAGAATATCGGCTGCCATCAACATTGGGTAAGTAAAGAGTCCCGAATTTACATCTGCTAACCGATCTGATTTGTCTTTAAAACTGTGAGCTAAAGTCAATCTTTGATATGGAAAGAAACAGCTTAAATACCAAGATAATTCGGTTACCTCTGGGATGTCACTTTGGCGATAAAAAACTGTTTTATTGATATCTATTCCGCAGGCAAGCCATGTCGCAGCTGTACTATAGGTGTTTTCTCTTAACTGAGCTCCATCCTTTATCTGGGTTAAAGAATGCATATCAGCTATGAATAAAAACGACTCATTATTTGGATCATTCGCCATCTCAATGGCAGGAATAATCGCTCCTAATAAATTTCCTAAATGCGGAGTTCCAGTGCTTTGAACACCCGTAAGAATTCTAGACATGATTGCAAATTTGTTGGAGCAAAAGTACGGTTTTCAGCAGAAAAAGAAACATGCAAAAGAATATTACTACATTCGTATCATGAAGTGGATCAAAATTCCTTTTTTATTGATCTGGAGGGCATGGTTTTACATTCTGATGTTTACCACAATAATTCTTATGGTGCCTGGTTTATTAGTTCTTACTGCTAAAGAAAGTTATTATCCAACATTTTGGAAAATGATCCGAGTTTGGTCATTTATTCTGGTGTATGGGATGGGATTCAGAATTAAAAAGCAGATAGACCAAGAACTTGATAGAAATAAGAGTTATATGTTCTGCCCTAATCATGCATCTTTAATGGATCCCTTTGTCTTGATCACACTTTCTAAGAATCCAATTGTCTTTGTGGGTAAGAAGGAGTTGGTAAACATTCCGATATTCGGATTTTTCTACAAACGAGTGGTTATCATGGTCGATAGAAGCTCTCATAAAAGCAGAAAGAGAGTCTATGCCATGGCAAAAAAGCGATTGCAAGGAGGAACAAGCATTGGTATTTTTCCTGAGGGTTTGGTTCCTACGGAAGATGTAATTCTAGCACCATTTAAGAATGGGGCTTTTAGTTTGGCTATTGAATTTGAGATACCAATCGTTCCTCAAACCTATTATGATTGTAAACGATTGTTTTCATGGGACTTTTTTAAAGGAGGTACCGGAACCTTTAGAATACGACAACATTCTTTTATTGAAACCAAGGGATTGAATACAAAAGAAGACATGGAGAGTCTAAAGAAAAAAACTTTCGATATAATATACAATGAATTGACCTCAGATGAGTTGTATATGAAAGATACCAACCGTACAAAATGAATTTAGATCTGATCACCAGATATTCCAAACTTGAAGAAAGATGGAATATCATAACTCATGGCTTCGGGCTTCTTTTAAGCATCATAGGACTGCCTTTTTTAATTATCAAATCAGCAGAATTTGATGGGTTTTGGAAACCAGCTAGCTTGTATATTTTTGGCTTTTCAATGATCATATTATACTCAGCTTCTACATTTTATCACGCAGCTAAGGAGGCCAAATTGAGGAGAAAGCTCAATATATTTGACCATTCCGCCATATTTGTATTGATCGCTGGTACTTATACTCCATTTACCCTGATTGTTTTGGATGATACTATTGGTTGGGTCATTTTTGGATTATCATGGGGATTTGCCTTTACCGGGATTCTCTTAAAACTATTTTTTACCGGAAAATATGATAAGTTGTCCACTGCAATGTATGTTTTAATGGGCTGGCAAATTATTTTCGCCATTAAACCTCTTATGAAAAACCTGTCATCTGAAGGCTTAAGGTTTTTGTTTTTGGGAGGGGTTTTTTATACAATCGGAGCGATTTTATATTCCATTAAGAAACTTCCATTTAATCATGCGATTTTTCACGTGTTTGTCCTTTTAGGAACATTGAGTCATTTTTTTAGCATACTACTTTATATTTAATTGAAAAATTAAGATTTCTTTAAGATTTATTTAACAAATGTGGAATTTTATTTCCAAATTTTTAAAAATCAAATATTAACTAATTTTAAGTCCATAAAAATTTGTGAATCATTTGTGAATCAGCAAAAAAGATTTATATTTGCGTACCTGATTGGGAGATTATATCAAACATCAGGTATTATAAATCTTATTTTAGGGGGTAGGTTTATTAAATTTCCTCGAACTTTCGTTCGAGGTTTTTTTATGCCCAATTTTTAAAAGGAAAAAGACTCAAATTTGAGTTGTAGTACTTTTCTTCACCTGTCACTTCTTTTCCAAGATAATGGGGAATCTCAAAAATTTCATTTTTATCTTCCAATTCGACTTCGGCAAGAATCAATCCATGATTCTCTCCTAAAAATTCATCTATTTCAAAAATGTGATTTCCAACCTTATGTAAATACCTATTTTTTTCAATGATTCCAGGTTCACAAAGATTCATCAATTGTTCAGCTTCTTTGATGTTGATTTCTCTTTCCCATTCAAATCTGGAAATACCATCATCAGAGGTGATTCCTTTTACTGTAAGGAAAGCCTCATTGGAAGTGATTCTCACTCTAACAACTCTTTCTTTTTTAGAATTCAAAAAGCCCTGTTTGATATAGACTTTCGCATGACTTAGCTTTTTAAAGTCCGTATTTTTCACCAAAAATTTTCGTTCGATCTCTTGATTCATTTGTGTAGATTAACCTTGTACTAATGTACAGGATTTGTCGTTATGGTATCAATGAAATACAATATCTTTGATTTCATTTCTTGAATATGCGTAGACTGATTCTTCTCTTTTTATTAAGCTCCTTTGTGTCGCTTGCGGCCCAAGTTGATTATAGTGATTCTTGGGAAGACTTCTTTTCTTATAATAATGTAAAAGATATTGTTAAACAGGGAGATATAATTTATGCCTTGTCGGATAATGCAATTTTTACCTATGATTTGATTACTCAAGAAACTCAGAAGTTATCATCTGTTCAAGGATTATCTGGAGGAACTACATCTGCTATCTTTTATGACGATATTACCAATAGAATTGTCATCGGCTATGAAAACGGTTTAGTTGAAGTTGTAGACCAAGACGGTTCAATTACAATATCAGCCGATATTTTAAATTTCAATCAATCGGGAGAGAGGAGTATCAATCATATTCATAAATATGAAGACACTTTGTATCTGTCTACATCTTTTGCGATTGTTGAATACGATATAAACGAACTGGAGTTTGGTGATACATTTTTTATTGGAAATAATTCTACAGAAGTTCAAATTAATCAGATCTCAGTTTTTAATGAAACAATCTATGCAGCAACAATTAATGGATTGTATTATGCTGATGTGAATAATCCCAATTTGATAGATTTCAATAATTGGAATAGGATTAATGTGTCTAATTTACCTTTTACCCATGTCACTGTATTTGATGACAGACTTTTTACCATCTTTAATACAGGCTTGTTTGAAGTAAGAAATGTAAGTCAGTTATTTCCAATAAGGGATTTTTTCTCTTCAATTGAAAGCTTAGAGGCCTCATCTGATCGCTTAACTGTGGCTCGTGATGATCAATTTGTCGTGTATGATTCTAATCTTAGTCCAATTATTCAAGGATCTCCAACTTCAGAATTTGATTATACTTTAAATCATGCTTTTTCTGAAGGAAACAATTTATTTCTCGGGACTCAAGAATTTGGGGTTTTAGCTTCCTCATTTGCAAGTCCAGAGGATTTTGAAGAGATTCATCCACAAGGTCCTGTGTCAAATGATGTTTTTTCTTTGAGTGCAGATAGCAATCATCTCTGGGTTGTTTATGGTGGTTATACACAAACCTTCGGAACTGTTTTTAGAGATTTGGGTTATTCTCATTTTGATGGAGAATCATGGTTTACACCTATCAACGACCCCAATAACCCTTTTCCTGCATTTGTTGATGTATCTATCGACCCAAATGATCCAG
>CAZDKB010000092.1:0-10139 GCA_964505885.1 uncultured Flavobacterium sp. | reverse complement strand
ACTTCCTAGATTAATGGTGAGAAAGTTGTTAGAGCTAGAATATTGATTTTTTTGAATTCTACCGCTGATGTAAGAATACTGTTGGTAAAACTGAGTAGAGTCTATAACCCGATACTCACTTACTGAATCTAAGGCTTGAATATACTGTTCAATTTTATTTTTTAGTTTTCTGTTTTCTTCAATCAATGCCTCGTTTTCTCTGGTAAGTTGAAAGTAATCAGAGACAGAGCTAGTCTTATTGTAAAAACCACCTGTGATATTGTTTGCTGAAGTCACAAACTTAGACCTATGAAACTGATGATTATTGAATATCAGAGCTAGAGAAATAAACTCTAGGAATAAAAAGAATAAGAAATATCGATACTTCCGAATAAAATAAATGAGCTGTTGCATGAGAAGTAAGGATGTCTTTTATTATTTCATCAAGACACTCTTGTATTTGTCAAGCTCTTTCAGCGCAATACCTGTTCCACGTACAACAGCGCGTAATGGGTCTTCTGCAACATATACGGGAAGATCTGTTTTTCTAGAGAGTCTTTTATCTAAACCTCTTAGCATAGAACCACCTCCTGCAAGATAAATACCTGTATTGTAAATGTCTGCTGCTAGTTCTGGAGGAGTTTTAGATAAAGTTTCCATAACCGCATCTTCAATACGTAAAATTGATTTATCAAGGGCTTTTGCGATTTCTCTAAAAGACACCTGTACTTGTTTAGGTTTTCCACTTAACAAATCTCTACCCTGAACCAACATGTCTTCAGGCGGATTGTCTAGATCTTCAGTGGCAGCACCGATCTGGATCTTTACCTTTTCAGCAGTAGTTTCACCAATATAAAGGTTGTGCTGAGTTCTCATGTAATACATGATATCGTTTGTAAAAAGATCACCTGCTACTTTTACAGATTGGTCACAAACAATTCCAGCTAGTGCAATGACAGCGATTTCTGTAGTTCCTCCACCTATATCGATGATCATGTTTCCTTTAGGTTCCATGATGTCTATACCAACCCCAATTGCAGCTGCCATTGGTTCATAGATAAGGTAGATATCTTTAGCATTCATATGTCTTGCAGAATCCTGCACTGCTCTTTTTTCGACCTCGGTAATACCAGATGGGATACATATAACCATTCTTAGTGATGGAGGGAAAAGTTTCTTTTTGATCGCAGGAATTTTCTTTACGAATTCTTTGATCATTTCCTCCGATGCTTGGAAATCGGCGATAACACCATCTTTCAAAGGTCGAATTGTTTTGATGTTCTCATGGGTTTTACCCTGCATCAAATTGGCTTCTTTACCGGTAGCAATGATCTTTCCGGAAACACGATTTCTAGCTACGATGGAAGGACTATCAATAACCACCTTTCCATTGTGAATAATCAAGGTGTTTGCCGTCCCTAAATCGATGGCAATATCTTCCGTCATGAAATCAAAAAAACCCATAAAGTATCTTAGTCTATCTTATTATTGATGTATTCTTACAAATCTAGAAAAAATCCGTTGGTTTCCAACAGGATTTTAGTGTTTAAAATGTCTTGTTCCCGTCATAACCATAGACATACCATTTTCGTTGCAATATTCTACGCTTAGCTTGTCTTTTATTGACCCCCCTGGTTGAATAACACTTTGAACTCCAGCTTTGTTTGCTATTTCAACACAATCCGGAAATGGGAAGAATGCATCACTAGCCATTACAGAACCTTCAAGGTCAAACCCAAAGCTATTCGCTTTTTCAATAGCTTGACGAAGTGCATCGACTCTACTTGTTTGTCCAGTTCCGCTAGCACATAATTGTTTGTTTTTAGCAAGAACAATTGTATTAGACTTGGTGTGTTTACAAATTTTAGAGGCAAATAATAAATCTTCTAACTCATTATCAGAAGGTTTATTGTTGGTTGCATAGGTTAAATCTTCAATCGCATCGGTTATTGAGTCCTTATCCTGAACCAACAATCCATTTAAGGCTGTTCTCACATTTTGAGCAGGTAAACTCACCTCTTTTTGGATTAAGATTATTCTGTTCTTCTTTCCTTTTAATACCTCAATTGCATCGTCATCGTATGAAGGTGCAATAACGACTTCGCAGAACAATTTGTGAATCTCTTCTGCTGTTGGCTTATCAATTTTTGTATTCGCGATCAAGATTCCTCCAAATGCGGAAACGGGATCTCCTGCTAAGGCATCCACATAAGCTTGATGGATGGTATCTCTCTGAGCAAAACCACAAGCATTGTTATGTTTTAAAATGGCAAAGGTTGGAGCCTCACCAACAAATTCATTCATAAGATTCACCGCAGCATCAACATCTAATAAGTTGTTATAGCTTAATTCTTTTCCGTGTAGTTTATCGAACATGGCCTCTAAATCTCCAAAGAAATACCCTTTCTGATGCGGGTTTTCACCATATCTAAGTGTTTTAGACTCTGTAACACTAGCCTTATAAACTTGTTCTTCTTCATTGAAGTAGTTGAATATAGCCGTATCGTAATGAGACGATACATTAAAAGACTTTGCAGCGAAACGCTTTCTGTCAATCAGAGAAGTAGAGCCATTTCCAGAGGTGTAGATCTCTAAAAATTCTTGGTATTGATCCATCGAAGAAATGGTAAAGGTATCTTTGAAGTTCTTTGCAGCAGCGCGGATTAATGAAATTCCACCGATATCTATTTTTTCTACAATATCCTGCTCAGAAGCTCCCGAGGCTACAGTTTTCTCGAAGGGATATAAGTCAACAATGACAAGATCTATCTGAGGAATTCCGTATTCCTTCAATTCTTCAATATCTCCATCGTGATCTTGGCGATTTAAGATTCCACCAAAAACTTTTGGATGAAGTGTTTTTACACGACCGCCTAAGATAGACGGATAAGAGGTAACATCTTCAACAGCTACAACAGGAATATCTAATTCTTTAATGAACTTTTCGGTTCCTCCTGTAGAATAGATAGTAACGTTATTTTCATTCAGTGCTTTTACAATCGGTTCTAGACCGTCCTTATGAAATACTGAAATTAATGCTGATTTGATGGGTTTTGTATCGCTCATAATGTTGTGTTGTTAAGCGCACAAAACTACTAAATGTCAGCTGTTATTACAATAAGAAAATGCCTTGAATTTTAGAAACTTATTCTACGATTGTGAATAAACTTTTTTCTGGAAAGAATCTACTAAAATAGTGTAATTACGACTCTTAGATTCGTTGGATCTCTTGCTTCTTTTTATTTTATCAAAAATGTTTGAAAAAAAGTTTAATTTTTTCATGGGGTTAGGGGGTTTAGTTTGTGGTAAAGATAAGATATCTGTTTTAATGAAACAATCCCCATAAATGCGGAATTTCAATCTTACCTATTTATGGGGACTGAAAAATTCAGCAATAAATTGGAATTCAGTACTATTCTGCGTTATCGATAAAGTTTCTGAACCAAGTTGTGAATTTTTCGAGTACAGTTTCTTTTCTCTGTACTTCTGATACTACAGAATTCTGATATGCTGCAGTTCTTTGAAGGTCTACTTTTTTCATTAGTTGGGGGATTTAATGATTAATAATGAATGTATTCTATACAAACATACTAATAAATCGGGTATTCAGTCAATCCCAGAAATTAATGAAATTTTAAACTAACTGATTTAAGGGAGTTTAGAAGAGTTTTGATACTTCCTTGCATACGAATTCTAATAATTCTTCGTCTTTTTCTGTAAACGGGTTTACACTATGAGAATCAATATCGATCTGACCAATATTCTCATCATTAACGAAAATCGGAATTACGATCTCTGATTTTACCTTCCAACCACATGAGATATAATTATCTTGTTCTGAAACATCTTGGACCACGAAATTTTCATTACTCACAGCAACTTGTCCGCATATACCTTTTCCGAAAGGAATAATGGTATGTTCAGTTGGTTCACCGTGAAATTCTTCCAACTTTAATTCTTCTTTATCTCCATTCCTGAAATAAAAACCAACCCAGTCATAGTAAGAGATTTGCGAAGCCAAAAAATCGCATATGGACTGCTGTTTTTCACTACGAGATCGGTCTGAAGAAGTGATTTCTAAGATCTGTTCTTTTAAAAATGCTATGTTCACGTTTTTTCTATCTTTGTATTAGATGAGCAATGAATTTGCAAAATTAACGTAAAAATTCGAATGAAAATACAAAGAAACATAGTTCTCTTTTTGGTGAAATTCTTTGCTACTTATATTCTATTGTTCGTTTTGTATTCTGTTTACTTACAAGGAACTCAAGAAAAAGGTGATGTTTTTGTATGTTCTCCTATTACTCAGACAGTTGCAGAACAAACGACTTCTGTGTTGAATTTTTTTGGGTATGACGCTCGATTTGAGCAACACGATCGCGAAATGTCTGTAAAGCTAATTTTGAATGGCTATTATACCTCTAGAGTTATAGAAGGTTGCAACTCTATTAGCATTATCATATTATTCTTGTCCTTTATTATAGCCTTTCCAGGTACAATTAAAGCTACAATATGGTACAGTATTTTTGGAATTGTTGTGATCTATGCGATAAATGTGTTGAGAATTGCTTTCTTGACGGTTATGTTATACAAATATCCTAAAGAGCAAGTTTTGCTCCATAATATCGTATTTCCAGCGATTATATATGGAACTACATTTTTGCTCTGGGTTTTATGGGTTCAGAAATTTTCAAAACGTTTGAAGTCATGAGAATTTTACGCATAACCATAACAGTGATACTTTTCGGGTTATTATTCTTGATCCGAGCTTACGAAGCAGATCTCTTCTATGATCCGTTAATTGTATACTTTCAGAATGATTATCTGTATACAACTATACCGGAAATCGATCGATGGCGCTTGGTCATAGATTTGTTCTTAAGATATTGTTTGAATTCAGTGATCAGTATTGCCATTATTTATATGATCTTTAGAAAGAAGAAATATGTAAAGTTCGCTGGTTTTTCAATGATGTTGGCTTTCATGATATTGATCTTTATTTTTACAATGTTGTTGAGAACTGATTTTGAATCTGGATACCTCTTACCGTTTTATATAAGAAGATTTATAGTACATCCTATTTTTTTGATAGTCCTTTTACCTGCGTTTTATTATTATCGCGACAAGACTTCGAAACAATTAACATAGTTTTTTCAATTTTTGATTGTAAATTTGCAGCAGATGAGAAAACTCCTATCTAAAATAGTAGCCACATTCCTATCAATCATAGTGTTGATGTCATCCATGTCTTTTACCGTGGACAAGCATTTTTGTGGCGAAACCTTAGTAGATGTCTCTTATTTTGGAAAGGCAAACGACTGTGGAATGAAGATGAATATGTCTTCAGAGTCGCCTAAGATGAAAAAGAAGTGCTGTAAGAATGAAACCGAATTTCTTGAGTTTGATTCTTACGATAAGGAAAACGTACTGACGCTTTCTCCAAAGGAACTTCAATTCTTAGTCTTTCACGTCCACTCTTATTTAACAATGTATAAAGATGCAGAGGTTGAAAAAGAGTATTACAAAGATTTTTCACCTCCCGATCTAGTCTTAGACATACAAGTCCTTCACGAATCCTTCTTGATTTGATTTAATAACTAGGTTAATGTAAGCATCCATTTAGATGCACAAACTCTATGTTATATACTAAATCAAATTATGAAACGAATATTCATTTATATATTATTATTAACTTCTTGTGTAAGTTATGCACAAGAGAACTTAAAGGGTGTAATCTTAGAAAGAACACCTGAAGATAAGGTAGAACCCATTTTTGGTGCCAACGTGTATTGGTTAGATTCAAATATAGGAGCCACCACAAATGAAGAAGGGGAGTTTAGTATTCCCTTCAAGAAGGAATATAAGAAATTGATCATTAGTTATGTGGGGTATCAGACTGATACGCTAAGTATTACGAGTAACCAATTTATCAGACACTTTTTAAAATCATCTAATGAGTTAGAGACCATCGAAATAGTTACTCAAAAACAAGCTACTCAAAAGTCATTTCTTAAAACTGCCAACGTCTTTACTGTAAACAGTGAAGAGCTGTTAAAAGCAGCATGTTGTAACCTTGCCGAGAGTTTCGAAACAAATCCATCAATTGATGTGAATTTTTCGGATGCATTAACAGGAACTCGTCAAATTCAAATGCTTGGTTTGAAAAGCCCTTACTTGTTGATTTCTCAAGAGAATATACCTTCTATTAGAGGTGCAGCTCAGGTATTTGGGCTCACATTCACTCCTGGGACATGGGTAGAAAGTATTCAGGTTACTAAAGGAGCAGGTACAGTAATTAATGGATACGAGAGTATATCAGGTCAGATCAATGCAGAACTTGTAAAACCAATGACTGATAATAGATTCTTTGTGAATGCGTATGGATCTTTAGGCGGGAGGTTAGAATTGAATACACATTTTAATCAGAAATTATCCGACAAATGGCAAACAGGAATTTATATTCATGGGAATCATAGAGGAAACAAGTTTGATAGAAACGATGATGGATTTCTAGATTTCCCTCTTATGGATCAGATCAACGTGATGAATCGTTGGCAATACATCGATGCTGAAAAATGATGGGTGAGTTTTATCAACCTACGAATCATGGATGATTCTAAACAAACCGGTGAGGTTGATTTTAATCCAGAAACAGATAGAGGTAATTCAAATCTGTGGGGTGGAGAAATTGATACACAACGAATTGATCTTTCTGCAAAACTTGGTTATGTCTTTCCAGAACTTCCGTTCCAGAGTTTTGGATTTCAGTTTGCCTACAGTAATCATCAACAAGACTCCTATTTCGGCCTTAGGACTTACGATATAGAACATCAAAGTATCTATTCAAACTTATTATTCAGTTCTATTATTGGAGATACTCGAAATAAGTTTACCACAGGTCTGACATTTACTCATGACGGTTACAATGAACTTGTAGAATTGACCAATTTTAGAAGGGTTGAGAATTCTTTTGGAGGATTCTTTGAATATGCTTTCGACAATATGGATAATTTTAGTTTTACCGCAGGGTTAAGACTAGATTCTCACAATTTAATGGGAACATTTATGACGCCAAGATTCCACATGAGATATGTTCCTTGGGAGAAAGCAACTTTGAGATTATCGGTTGGTCAAGGAAGAAAAACGGCAAATATCTTTGCAGAGAATCAACAATTATTCTCTAGTGCTAGACAAATAGACCTGCGTTCTGCCGGTGGAAACATCTATGGTTTGGATCCAGAAGTAGCTTGGAATTATGGAATATCACTCTTACAAGGATTCAGATTATTTGAAGAAAAGGGAAATATTACTTTTGATTTTTACAGAACTCATTTTCAAAACCAAGTGGTTGTAGATTGGGAAAACCCTCAACAAGTTTCCTTCTATAATCTTGATGGAGAGAGCTTTGCCAATAGTTTTCAGGTTGAGGTGAATTATGGACTGTTGGAAAATGTGGATGTTAGACTTGCGTATAAGTATTATGACATTCAAATAGATTACAGCTCTGGAAGGCTAGCAAAGCCTTTAATTCCAGATCATAGATTCTTTGCAAATATTGGATATATGACCAAAGAAAAGGCTAATGGCAGTCAATGGAAGTTCGATGCTACATTAAATTGGGTCGGAGAACAGAGATTACCGAATACATCTAGTAATCCAGTTCAGTATCAACTAGGAGGTATAGCTTCGAGTTATTCTTTGCTCAATTCTCAGATCACAAAAGTATTTTCCAATAAGTTTGAGGTCTACGTGGGTGGAGAGAATCTAACAAATTTCCGTCAGAAAAACCCTATCTTAGCTAGCGATAATCCGTTTGGCAACAACTTTGATAGTACAATTATATATGCGCCAATTTTTGGTAGAATGTTTTATAGTGGATTACGATTTAAATTAAATTAAAAAATGAAAAAAGTAATATTTATATTAAGTTTTATGCTGATCGGAATATCAGCTCAAGCTCAGAAGAAAAATGCAAAAGTCTCATTTGATGTAGATGGGGTATGTATGATGTGTAAAAAGCGAATTGAAAAAGCCGCTTTGAATACCAAAGGAGTAAAGTTTGCTTCTTGGGATATGAAAACTCACAAACTTTCTTTGATTATCGATGAAAGAAAGACCAATTTAAAAACTGTAAAAAAAGCCGTGGCTAAAGTGGGTCATGACACAAAAGATGTTAAGGCAACGAAAGAAGCCTATGAATCTGTTTCTCCATGTTGTAAGTATAGAGATGAGGAAGTCGTAAAATCTCATAAAAAGGGTAGTGGACACTAAAACCCTATCTTTTTTATATATCTCAATTATAATAGGTTTCATTTCCTGTAAAAGGGAAGTGAAACCTATTGATATTATAAACAGATCGGTTCAAACTCACGGATCCATTGATTCTTGGCAGAACTTAAAATCCCTTTCGTTTTCCAAGAAATCGATTGTTTATAATCAAGATGGAAGTATTAAGAGTGAGTCTGTTCAAAACCAAGTGTTTTCTTTTGATGGATCCTTTTCCTCAAACATTCATTCGGTTCTAGATTCAGTTACTTACTCCAAAAGAGCAGATGAAATCTATATTAACACCAAGGATTCTGTATATCAACCAAAGGACGAAGAACTGGATAAAGCTCAAAATTTATTTTCCTCTGCTCTTTATGTTACTAGTCAGCCTTTTCAATTAGTTCAAAGTGAAGCGTCATTTGAGTTAGAAAAAGACACAGTAATAGGGCAGAACAAAGCATTTGCCATTAAGGTGTCTTATAAAAATGACGGTGCTAATTCTGATCAATGGACCTACTACTTTGATCAAGATTCTTATCGAGTTGTCGCTTGCAAAGTGAGGCATAATAAAAGAGTGAGTTTCATTGAGAATACTTCTTATGATTCATCTACTCCTTTTTTATTCAATGCATCTAGAAAAAGCACTATCATAGAAAGGGGTTCACCTAGCTTTGTAATCGCGGAATATGAGTACTCAAATTACGAGGTTCAATTCCACTAATTTCCTTTGCTGCTTTTATTCAATTTCAACAGTTGAGAGAATACACTTCCGTTAGAGGAAACACCTTCAATGTACAGATTGATTTCGTCTAACTCGGTGTCAATAATTTTCATTTCATCCGATAAATTACCGCCAATAGTCATGTTAGGTTCCCAATGAATCACACCGTAGTTTTTAAAGGAACTGGTCGTGAAAGATGCATATTTAGGAGTGTAGAACTCTTTTATTGGTTCAAATCCTGCTGAAGATTTACTAACGAACATGTTTTTTACATTACCTGGGGAGTTTCCTACACCTAGAATCCCTCTTCTTGTAAAGATCTTAATAGCTCCACCAAAACCTCCATTAGAGGCGCTGATCCCAAGACCGACACCTGTTCTATCAATGATAACTCTATCTACTTGGTCCATGTTTAAGGTAGTCAAGAAATCCAATTCGGTAACCAAAAGGTTGTCAAGGAAAACTGTTGGAACGCCAGCGGTACCTCTTGTTCTAGACGTAATTTGCACTGAACCTAACCTTGAAGAAAGTCCGTCCCCATAGAATACATCATAACCACTATTTTGAATTAGGTCAAGAACCAATCTGTATTTTTGCGCAAGTTCAGGAGTAACTTTGGTTACTTTACCATTCACTAGCATTGGATCTCTCATTTCTTCTCTTAATCTTTTTTTATAATCAGTTTTCAAACGGATCTCATCCAACTGCTCATAACTGTCGTCAATGATAAATTGATCTAAAATTTCACTCTTGTTTTGATAAAAAGATGAAAAACTTTGATAATCCGAGATATCAAGATTATCCCTGCCCAAAAGTTGGATATAGCTCAAACTCATATTAGGACGCTTCATTTTTCCCTTGTTATCTAAATAGGAAAATCTAATCTCCTCTCCGATTGTTGGGTAAAAGTTCTTTATGTTGAATTTACCTTCGGCATCTACAGGTATAAACGTCGAATTATTCAAAGAAGTGGGATATAAGAAAAGGGAGCTAATCTTTTTTTCCTTGGATTTATTCAGAAAACCATTTATTGTAATTCCATTCTCAAAATCAAAAGAAGGCTTCGGCGGAAGGTTAAAAATTCGATCCCAAGTATATCTGCTCCATCCCTGAGTGATAAGAAGAGCGTCCAATTCAAATTGTTTTTTTCTGTTGAAATCTTTGAAATAGT
>CAZDKB010000091.1:0-10521 GCA_964505885.1 uncultured Flavobacterium sp. | reverse complement strand
CCGTAGAACCTAGAACAGGTAATGCTGTTTAGGGATTTAATTAATTATTCAATCATAACACAAGAATAATTACCTCTTTTTATTCGTTTTAAATTTTTCTTTAAAATGAAAAAAATTACATTTTTTTTATTCTTGTTTGCAACTATCATTGCAAACGCTCAAGACCGAACAATTACTGGAAAAGTCGTAGATGAAAAAGGACAGGGACTTCCTGAAGTTTCTGTTTTAATTAAAGGCACTACTTATGGAGCTGCAACAGACGCAGATGGCCTGTTTAGAATTACCACTCCAATGGAGGCAACCTTGGAGTTTCGCTTTTTAGGATACAAAACCGTTACGGTTAACGTAACAAACAACACCTCTAACTTGAACATTAAAATGGTGCCTCAAACAGAAACTCTAGATGAAGTTTTGGTGAAATCTGTAAGAGCAACCAGTGCGATTCCTGTGACCTTTACCAACTTCTCTAAAGAAGAGATCGCAAAACGAAACTTAGGGCAAGACATTCCTGTTCTTTTGAACTACTTGCCTTCTGTAGTTTCTTCATCTGATGCCGGAGCCGGAGTGGGTTACACCTATTTAAGTGTCCGTGGTTCTAATAGTGAAAGAATCAATGTAACCATTAACGGAATTCCTTATAACGATGCGGAAAGTCATGGAACCTTCTGGGTCAACTTAGGAGACTTTGCCTCTTCTACAGAAAACCTGCAATTACAACGTGGAGTGGGTACTTCCACGAATGGTTCTGGAGCTTTTGGAGCCAGCCTGAATATCCTAACAGATGCCATTTCAGAAGAAGCTTTCGGAGAAATATCCAACTCTTTTGGATCTTTTAATACTAGAAAACACACAGTGAAATTTAGCACTGGAAAGCTTAACGATCACTTTGAAATCTCAGGTAGGTTATCTAATATTTCTTCGGATGGATATGTAGATCGGGCCTTTGCAGATCTGAAATCTTATTTCTTGCAAGGATCATATGTGGATGATAATACCTTGATGAAAGCCATCGCTTTTGGAGGTGCCGAAGTTACATATCAGGCTTGGTTTGGATTAACACCAGAGCAACTAGCAGAAAATCGTCGTCAGAATCCGTATACTTACGACAATGAAGTGGACGACTATCAACAAAATCATTATCAGTTTCACTGGAATGAAAAGTTAAATGATAACTGGTCTACTAACTTAGGTCTCAACTACACCAAAGGACAAGGGTTCTTCGAACAATTTAAAGAAGGAGAGGACGCGGCAGATTTCAACAATCTAATTGCTGATGGGAGTGATGTGATCGTAAGAAGATGGTTAGATAACGATTTCTACGTGGCTAACTTCACAGTTGACTATCAAAAAGAAGATGTAAATGTGATATCAGGAATATCATACAGTAATTATACTGGAGATCATTTTGGTGAAGTGATATGGGGATCTGATCTTACTCCTGGGACTAACATTAGAGATCGATATTACTTTAGTGATGCCAAGAAAACAGATTTCAGCATTTTCTCCAAGGCTACTTTTGACCTGAATCATAAACTATCTGCTTACATCGATCTTCAAGGAAGATTTGTAAACTATGAAACAGCAGGACTCACTTCGGACAGAGATCCTTTAGATGTAGATGCAAGTTTTAGCTTCTTTAACCCAAAAGCCGGATTTATCTATAAAATTGCCGACGAGAACAGCTTGTACTTGTCTTATGCTCGCGCAAATAGAGAACCTAACCGAAATGATTTTGAAAATGGTGTGACGACAAATGAGACTCTGGATGATATCGAATTTGGTTGGAGATATAGCACCAATAAGGTTCGTTTGAACACGAATGTATACTATATGAACTACAAAAATCAATTGGTTCTTACAGGAGCGATTGATGATGTGGGACAGCCAATTAGGGCCACAAGTGGAAATAGCTACAGATTAGGATTGGAAGTTGATGCCGATATTATTTTAAGTGACATGTTCTCATGGAGACCTAATCTTGCTTTAAGTTCGAATAGAAACAGGGATTTTTTCGCTCCAATTGATGGAAATTTAGAGAGTCTAGGTAATACACAACTTTCATTTTCTCCTAATGTGATCATCGGTAACGCATTTGTATTTAGACCCTCTCAAGAGTTGCAGATCGCATTACTTTCTAAATATGTCGGGGAACAGTTGATGAGCAATCTTGATAGCCGAGTTTCTAGATTAGATGTTCTGGATAGTTTCTTTACTAGTGATCTGAATATTGTTTACACCATTAATACCGAAAAGATCTTCGATCAGATTATTCTTACCGGTTTGATCAATAATATCTTTAATGCAGAATTTGTAGATAGAGGTTATTATTACACTTTTGATGATACTTGGAGCAATCCAGGAACTACAACAACAGTTGATGGTGCCGGTTATTATCCTCAAGCAACGGCTAACTTCTTGCTAGGGGTAACCTTGAGATTCTAAATCGAGTTATATTTATTATATTGAAGCAGTCGTTCTAAAATGAATGACTGCTTTTCTTGTGTATAACTTAAAAAGAGCCTTATTTAAATACTTTAACTAGGTAAGCGTCGAGAAAGTGATCTGCTAAATGAAGAATCTCATATATCTACTCCTATTAGTACTCTTTTGTTCTTGTGAGTCAGACTCAAAGAACTCTAAAAATAAACTTGACAGAAAAAATCAAGAGAAACATTTTAGAGAATTAAGCTATTTGATTCAAATTAAAAATGAAGTAGGAGAACGCAATTGGAAAGGTATTACCCAAAAAAACCTATTTCAACCTCTAGTTTATTACACATTTGATGGCACATTTGTCATCAATCCAAATGAACACATAAAAAAGATAACAGAACACAAAGAAGTAAAATCCTTCGAAGGCGAGAAAGTCATCAAGCTATCTGAAAAATACACAGACACATTACATTTTAATTTCACTACGAGTTATGCAGATACAGACAGCACCGCTCTGTATTATAAAGAAAATGTTCTTTTCTTTCAAAGTTTTGAACTTACTGAAAAACTAATCGGAGTGAACGATCTTCAAGATTGGTCTGTGATGGTGATTCACGAACTTTTTCATGGATATCAAAGATCAATTCCAGAATTCAAAGTCTATTCTAGCACATTGGATATACCAGGAGGGCCAGATAAATACTTAGGAAAACTACATAAAGAGGAAAGTTGGTTCAAAGAAAGTATTAAACTTGAAAATGAAATTTTAAAAGACATATGGATTAATGATGCAGATGTTTCCATTAATCTTAAGAAATATGACTCAATTCGCACCAAAAGAATTGACAGGGTAAAAGCTTTATTTGGGGTAGACATCAGGGAGGTCGAGGACTATGAGATTCTTATGGAGGGACATGCAAGATATTTCGAGTCTTTATGTAAAAGACATTTATCTGAAAATGAATCAGATATTTCAATGTTAAATGATTCTGATCTTAAAGGAATAACGGATATATTCAATGGGTATGAAATTAAAAAGGATAAGTTCTTGTACAATATATATAATGACCGATACTATTATCCTATTGGGTATAATATTTCAATGATATTAGAAAAACATCTTCCGATTTATAAAGAATCAGTATATAGAAAAGAACATAATTTTAATACCTATTTAAGAACTTTAATGAAAGGGTCAAATGAAACAAAATAAGATTATCAGAACTTGGAAGGGTTGGACCACACTTAAAATGCTCCCGTTTATGAAAATATGCTGATCAATGAGGTTTTTCCCGCGGTAAAGAAAAAAGGAGTAAAAGGATTGGAAAAGGTGAGTATTTCTACCTTAGAAGACGAAAACGAAACTGAATTTTTTCTTGTTTTGCAATTCGATTCACTAGAATCTGTTAAACAGTTCGCCGGAGAGAATTATAAACAAGCCTATATCCCAGAAAATGCAAAAAAAGGTCTTATCTAGGTATGATACAACGGCCCAACATTATAAATTAAAGCAAGAATTACTTTTGCAATAGATCAATTAAGAATAAATGACACATAGCACATCCAACAAAATCGAAAAAACCTATAAAATTCTCTTCCTGCTTGGACTTGTCATATTTCTAATTGGGCAACTGATCTTAGCAAAGGGTAGTGACTATGTATACAGTCTTAAGCCCATAGATTTTGCTCATTGGGGATTGCTTATTGGTATGGTCTTTTTAATTCCACAGACCGTTTGTTGGCCAAAAAAGATTTTTAGTGTAATCGGAATCCCATTAACTCTTATTGGTATAGTTTGCGGGGTTGGAATGTGTGTTTTAGATTTTATCTGGTGGAGTTACCCTACTGATGAAATGAGAATTGAATTTACCAATCATATTTCTCAGGTTCCTGCCATTTGGAAACCTTTTATGACCATTGGGCCTAGCTCTAAAATATTTAATCTTGGACTGTTATTCCTAAGCTTGAATTATTGGAACCAATCGAAGTTAGGAGTTCTTTTGATCTTATTGGCAAACCTTGTTCTTTGGCATGTGATTCCTGTTCCCTATCGATTGGTAACGGGTTATTCGCTTACTTTGATAGGCTTCGGGATTATTCTTATTAAGGATCTAACTAAAATCAGTAAGAAATAATGTTATTAAATAAAAAACCGAGACAAATGTCTCGGTTTTTTTTATTTCTCTAATCGTCCTACAGCACAACTCACAAAAGACTTTGCTTTATGTGCTATGGTGTTCTTATCACCTGATTCTGGATATCCGAGTTTTGATAATTTTGCTTTGATCTGAGTAATTACGTCAGTTTTATGCCTAACACTAACTTCAGATGTTTCTACATTTACGTCAACTTCTTCAACTGAATCTATTCCTAAGATTCCTTTTTTGATGGTTGCCGCACATCCCCCGCATTTTAGATTTTCTATATGAATTGTTGTTGTCATTTCACTTCTGATTTTGTTTCCATTGGGTATAACCCCCTGATATCATATAAACTTCCGAGAATTTCTTTGTAAATAAAAGTTCTGTTCCCGCTGTTGTGCTTCTAGATCCACTCTTGCAATAAATATAGATCGGATCTTCGGTATTCAATAAAGAATTTGCCTTTTCTAGAAAGTCATTTTTTCTTATGTCTATTAAGATGGCTCCTTCTATATATCCTTGGTCGTATTCTGCTTTAGTTCTTACATCTAATAGCTGAATTTTCTCATCAGATTCATAGACTTTTTTGAACTCTTCCTGTGATATTTCTTGTAAGCTATAATGTTTCCTTTCACAATTTACCAAAAGAAAACTTAAGCAAAATAATACAATTAGTGACCTCATATCTTAATTAGATGAAGAACAAGAAATGGTATCTGTTCTTTTAATTCCTGTTTTTTTAATTGCTCCGTAACCTCCAGCAACATCTATCACTTTATGATATCCACGTGCCTTTAAAATAGAGGCAGCGATCACCGAACGATACCCACCTGCGCAGTGAACATAAAAATCTTCATCTGTTGGGAATTCTGAAATATGATCGTTCAAGAAATCTAGTGGTGTGCTTGGTACATTTTCAATATGTTCTGCTGTATACTCTCCTGGTTTTCTTACATCAAAGACCTTGACTCCTTCATTTATCTTCTGTTCTAAAACATCTGCACTAACAGATAATAGATCGTCTGTCTCTTTACCTGAATCTTTCCATGCTTCATAACCTCCATTTAAGAATCCTAGAACATTATCAAAACCAACACGAGATAATCGAGTGATTGCTTGCTCTTCTTTTCCTTCATCGACCACTAATAAAATAGACTGGTCAATATCTTTGATCAAGGCTCCGACCCATGGTGCAAAGGAACCTGATAAACCGATAAATATAGATTGAGGAATAAAGCCTTTCACAAAATCAAATTGGTGACGCACATCTAAAATCAATGCATCTGTTTCGTTGGCTACCAATTCGAACTCCTCTACAGACAATGCTTTTGCTCCTGTTTTGATCACATCATCAATGGATTTATATCCTTCTTTGTTCAACTTTACATTTAATGGAAAGTACTCTGGCGGAGGTAATAAACCGTCTGTTACTTCTTGGATAAACTCTTCTCTAGTCATATCCGCACGAAGCGCATAATTGGTCTCTTTTTGCTCTCCTATGGTCCCAACTGTTTCTTTGCTTAAGTTCTTTCCACAAGCAGATCCTGCACCATGTGCCGGATAAACAATCACATCATCCGCTAAGGTCATTACCTTCGTACGAAGACTATCGAATAAGGTTCCAGCTAATTCTTCTTGAGTCATACTTGCTGCTTTTTGAGCAAGGTCTGGTCTTCCTACGTCACCTAAGAACAAAGTATCTCCACTAAAGATGGCATGGTCCTTTCCATTCGCATCTTTCAATAAATAGGTGGTGCTTTCCATAGTATGTCCAGGTGTATGCAAAGCCGTAATGGTAACATCTCCCAACTGAAAAACCTCACCATCTTTTGCCTCGTAAGAATCAAACTTTGTTTTAGCGGAAGGACCAAATACAATTTGTGCACCTGTTTTTTCGGCTAAGGTCACATGTCCGCTTACAAAATCGGCATGGAAATGAGTTTCAAAAATATATTTGATTTTGGCATTGTCTTTATCCGCTCTATTGATATAATCTTGTACTTCTCGTAACGGGTCTATAATAGCCACTTCACCATTGCTTTCAACGTAATAGGCTCCTTGTGCCAAGCACCCTGTATAAATCTGTTCTACCTTCATAATTTATGTTTCTATTTTCTCATACGACTGATGTATATAAGTCGCATATTTCTTCTGATTTTCTCGATCACCTGTTTTAAAGAAATTAACAGCTCCGTTAACTCTCATAAAAAAGTGATTGATCTCTATTATATCTAAAATTTTTCCTCTGAATAATGCATCTCTTACCGGACCTTTAATCCCAGCCAAATAGAAGAGCACATCTCTTTTTTCATAGTATTTTATTCTCTCTTTTAGCATTTCAACTCCCGTGCTGTCTACCCTATTGATACTCTCACCATCTAGAACGATCAATTTTAGTTTATCACCTTTGGCTTCGGCCAGAGCATCTAAATTATCTCTAAAATAACTGGAGTTTGCATAAAACAATTGCGCATCAAATCGGAATACCAATACCTCTTCATCAAGAATAACCTCAGAAAACCGATCTCTATTTCTATAGAAGTCGGAATTTGGAACTTTCCCTAACTCAACCACATAAGGTCTTGAGGTTCTATAGATCAGGATGACCAATGATAATCCAACTCCAACAATAATTCCATATTCAATCCCTAAGAGTAAAGTTGAAACGAAAGTGGAAAGGAGTAACCAAAAATCTAGATTATTTGCCTTCCACAGATAAATAGCCTCTCTAATATTTACAAGTCCGAATACCGCAACAATAATAATCGCAGCCAATACTGTTTTAGGAAGGTGATAAAATAAGGGTGTCAGATAAAGAAGTGTCAATAAAACAATTCCTGCCGAAACTAAGGATGACATTCCAGTTTTTCCTCCGGTCTCTGCATTGATCGCAGATCTTGAAAAACTAGAGGCCACTGGATAAGATTTAAATAAACCTCCTATCATATTACTTAATCCTAAAGCAATCAATTCTTGATTTGGTCGAACTCTATATTCATCTTGTTTTGACTCCAAAGATTTTCCTATAGAAATAGTTTCTAAATAGCCAACCATAACCAAGGTAAATGCAATCGGTAAGAGTTGTTGAATTAATCCTAGATCTAGGTCCGGAAATGCAAAAGATGGAAGTCCGGAAGGAATATCTTTTACGATATCTACGTCGGCAAAACTATCTCCAAAATTTCGTACAATTAGAATTCCTGCCACTACTACGATAAGTGCATTGGGAATCTTATTATTGATTTTTTTTAAAACCACAATCACCAAACAGGCTGCCAATCCAATGATGGTGGTATTGGTATTATAGTCTATGATGTTATACCAAATATCATCAAGAACATATTGAATTTGATCACTTTGAATAAAGTCGACCCCAAATAGGTTTCTAAATTGATTAATCCCAATCGTTAATGCAACTGCCGAAGTAAATCCCGTAATTACAGGTTTTGATAAAAAGTTGACCACAAAGCCCAACTGAAAGACCCCTAATAAAAACTGAATGAGTCCGACCAATAAGGCAAGCATAATGGCAATAGCAATATAAGAGTCAGAACCTGCCAATGCAATGGTAGAAACTCCTGTTGCTACGATCAAAGAATCCATGGCTACGGGTCCAACCGCCACTTGTCTCGAAGACCCAAAAATTGCGTACACAATCTGAGGCATTAAAGCACAATACAAACCATAAATAGGAGGCAATCCTGCAATCAATGCATAAGCAATTCCCTGTGGAACCAAGATAATTGCCACCGTGATCCCTGCAATAACATCACCACGTAGTAATGAGGTGTTGTAATTGGGCAACCATTCTATGATCGGTATGAGCTTCTTAAGCAACTTCATCTAAAATAATTCTCCTTGACTCGTTCCTTTTGTTCTTCCTAGGTGTTTATATGCTAGTTCTGTAACCTCTCTTCCTCTTGGAGTTCTCATAATGAATCCTTCCTGTATCAAAAAAGGCTCATACACTTCCTCTATGGTTTCTCCATTCTCACCAACAGCAGTAGCTAATGTACTAATTCCTACAGGCCCTCCTTTAAACTTATCAATGATCGTTGAAAGGATTTTGTTATCCATTTCATCCAATCCATGAGCATCTACATTCAAAGCTTTTAATGCGTATTTAGCAATCTCTATGGTGATCTTACCATCTCCTTTGATCTGAGCAAAATCTCTAACTCTTCTCAACAATGCATTCGCGATCCTTGGTGTCCCTCTACTTCTTCCAGCAATCTCGATTGCGGCTTCCATCGAAATAGGAACTTTTAATATATGCGCACTTCTTTGAATGATCGTTGTTAAAAGGTCCGTCTTATAATAGTGTAATCTACTACTGATCCCAAAACGCGCTCTCATTGGAGCTGTTAGCAATCCTGAACGAGTTGTAGCACCTACTAATGTAAAAGGCTCTAAATTGATCTGAACGGTTCTAGCATTTGGACCAGATTCGATCATGATATCAATCTTATAATCCTCCATTGCAGAATACAAATATTCTTCAACTATAGGGCTTAATCGATGGATCTCATCAATAAACAGAACATCTCTTTCCTCTAAGTTGGTTAAAAGACCAGCCAAATCACCTGGCTTGTCTAATACTGGTCCCGATGTGACTTTAATCCCAACACTCAACTCATTCGCAAGGATATGTGCTAAGGTGGTCTTACCAAGTCCAGGAGGACCATGGAATAAAGTATGATCTAAGGCTTCGTCTCGCTGATTTGCGGCTTCAACAAAGATCTTTAGATTCTCAATCGCTTGTTCTTGACCTGTGAAGTCGTCAAACGAAAGAGGTCTTAACCTTTTTTCAAGATCTAATTCTTCTCCAGAGTAATGCGAATTTTCAGGGTTAAGATATTCGTTCATAGTACAAATATACAGAAATTGATGGTCTGCTTTGTGACCATTGTTACAAACAAAAAACCTTTCCAATTGGAAAGGTTTTTTAAATATTTTTCTTGATTATGATGGCTCTTCTCCTGGTAAGAGTGGCGTTGTCTGTGACACCCAATCTTGACCGTGTAAGTAATCGCTATCATCATCATCTGGATCTACTTTCTTTGAGTAGTCATATGCCCATCTGTGAACTTCAGGAATCTTTCCTGGCCAGTTACCATGCAAGTGTTCTACTGGAGTAGTCCACTCAATCGTATTTGAATTCCAAGGATTCTGAGATGCTTTTGCTCCTCTGTAGATAGAGATAAAGAAGTTTGCTAAGAAAATGATCTGAGCGATACCTCCTACTAAAGCGAAGATGGTAATTACTACGTTTGTATCAGCAACATCATCAAACATTGGGAATGCAGTATTTCTGTAATATCTACGTGGTAAACCGGCTAATCCGATGAAGTGCATTGGGAAGAATACACCATAAGCTGAGATCATTGTGATCCAGAAGTGCCAGTAACCCATTGTTTTGTTCATCATTCTTCCGTACATCTTTGGGAACCAGTGATAGATTCCAGCATACATTCCGAAGATTGCAGACACACCCATTACTAAGTGGAAGTGAGCAACTACGAAATATGTATCGTGAATGTTGATGTCTAAGGCAGAATCTCCTAATACTAATCCTGTCAATCCTCCTGTTACGAAGGTTGATACCAATCCGATAGAGAAGAGCATCGCAGGATTCATCTGGAGGTTACCTTTCCATAGTGTTGTGATATAGTTGAATGCTTTAACCGCTGAAGGAATTGCAATCAATAATGTTGTAAATGTAAATACCGATCCTAAGAATGGGTTCATTCCTGAGATAAACATGTGGTGACCCCATACAATTGTAGATAAGAATGCAATTGCCATGATAGATCCAACCATTGCACGGTAACCAAAGATTGGTTTACGTGAATGTGTTGAAATGATCTCTGACGTGATTCCTAATGCTGGTAATAATACGATATATACTTCAGGGTGTCCTAAGAACCAGAATAAGTGTTCAAACAAT
>CAZDKB010000090.1:0-10683 GCA_964505885.1 uncultured Flavobacterium sp. | reverse complement strand
ATCTTAGGTATGGAAGAATTATCTGAAGAAGATAAATTAGCTGTATCAAGAGCAAGACGTGTTCAACGTTTCTTATCTCAGCCATTCCACGTAGCAGAGCAGTTTACGGGAATCCCTGGGGTATTAGTTGATATCAAAGAAACCATCAAAGGATTTAATATGATCATGGATGGTGAATTAGATCACTTACCTGAAGCAGCATTCAACTTAAAAGGAACAATCGAAGAAGCGATTGAAGCTGGAGAGAAAATGTTAGCTGAAGCTTAATTAATAATTGTCAATTACTAATTATTAGATTATGCATTTAGAAGTTGTATCACCAGAAGCAGTATTATTCTCATCAGAGGTAGACTCTATTGCAGTTCCTGGAACTGCAGGAGAGTTTCAAATGTTGAACAATCACGCTCCTATCGTTTCTACTTTAAAGGAAGGAATGGTAAAGATCCATGTACATTCTCAGTCTATCAATGCTGAAGAATTACATGATAAGATTGTTCCACATGCAGATGATAAGAATATTCTTACTGTAAGTATTCAATCTGGAACGATTGAATTCAATGAAAATAAAGCGATCATTTTGGTAGACTAAATGATCCAATTGAAATAAAAAGAAAACCCAGTCATTCGACTGGGTTTTTTTATCTCCTTCCAAATCATGATTAGTTTCCGGTGATTCTAATATTATCTATTTCATAAGTTCCATCAAAATCCGATGCTCCGCTTCCTGTATAACGAAATGCAAGGTAAATATGACTTCCAGTTGCACAGTCGAGATCTATAATTCCGGAATCTAACCAAAAGGCAAATGAATCTGAGTCTTGTGCGATATAAGCCGCAGGAATTATCCCCCACTTTGCTGTAGCAATGCCGTTTTCCGTTCCATCCCAATTATAGGAAAACAAGAATTCTAGTTTACTTTGATCAGCGAAGCTACTCGATGTTTGGAAACTTAAAGTTAGTCCGGTATTGGCATCCAGATTAACAGCAGGACTTATCAACCAGGCAATGGAATTGAGATCTCCTGATTGATAGGATCCAATCCTACAGGAAACTCCCAAGGATGCATTAGAACCTCCCGAAGTGTATGCCTCAAAGAGTACGGTTCCAGATTGAATATAATTGGTCCATCCGTTTCCAGTAATTGGAGAGAGCGGTAATTGAGTTGAGAAATCTTCCTCAAAGAGAATAGTGCTGCCATGACCATTGGCATAACCACAATCTAATATTATTGGATCACAACGTTCTTCATTGTCGAAATTGATATCCTCAGGAGTATTGATAATGATTGTATAAAAATCATCAAAAAAATCTCTTGTTAATATGGCATCAACACTTCCTCTTTTCTTGGGTAGAGATAAACCTTTAAAATCAGAGAAAGTACTGGTGCTTAATATTATGGAAGCATTGTTTGAGCACGATTCTATGGTTCTTTCACCTGAGAACTCGTCTGAAGCTTCACCGGCAAAAGTAAATGGTCTAGCGGAAGCTATAACCTCATTTCTGTTGAATTGAACATCATTTAATCGGATAAATAAGTTCTCAATTTCATCAGAGAATTCTGAGATTTCTACCTCCAATGGTAAAATAGTGGCAACTTCATTGTCTCTAATCAAATGTTCTAACAATAACGGACCAGGAATCTTCTCTAGTTTATTTCCATCTCTATAACCCATCTGTATCACACCATTTTCTTCAGCAACAGATAGGCCATCTAGCTTAATCCATACTTTTCTTCCAAATTCATAGTAGATATATAAAGGATTCACATCAATTTTTATTGAAATTCCTGCGGAGGGTTCGGAGTTTGAATTTTGAATGATCAGCTCTTCGAAAAAGTTTCCTGCTTCATCACTTGAAATTACATAGCCAGACATGTATAAACTTCCACCATTAGAAGGACTCTGAAAGGTGAAGATTTCTCCTGACTGATTATACTGACTGATTACCGAACTAATATCCATTGAAATGTCATTTTCTCCCAATGCAAAAGGTATATCTTCTAATGATGAAAGGTCAAAGTCCTTTTTGTCAGCACATCCCACTAATAGTATAATTACGACAAACAGCTGAGTTAATTTGTTTCTTTTCATAGTTTTCTTTATTGATGGTTAAAATCGTAGGTATAGATTTAGAAAATAGGTAGTTCCTAATCCGTAGAAATATCGGTTTCCAAAAACGGGACCCGAAGAACTGTATTGCTCCTGGATCTGATCTCGATAGCCAATTCTTCTTGATTGCTCAAATCCACCTGTTCTGTACACTTCATTAAATAGGTTGTTCACAGTTGCAAAGAATCCAATAAAATAGCTTCCAACTTTCCAAGATTTACCACCTGAAATATTGACTAATAAGAAACTTGGAAATTCTTCTGGCTTTAGTAGATCTTTGGCAATGAAAGGGTCGTAATCATTGAATGTCGGACCTAGAATATTTCCTTCTTCAAATTGATCATTAGTTACAAGATCAAAATCGATTAAAAAAGCATCTGTTCTTTTTAAGGCACTTGGGTCGACGAAACTTTTTGAGAAATGATTAGCCGTGGCTCCAAACCACCAATAATCGGGATCCCGATATTCGAATCCTAATTGAAAAGCTCTCTCGGGTCCACTTCCAACATGATAGTTTCTCAGTTTTGTTGTTCCATCTCCATATCTAATCCTGTTATTAAAATTGTTACTCGAATAATAAATATTTGGATTATTTGTATAGATAAATTCTCCTATCGAAGCCACGCTTTTTAATCTAATAGTAGAACTTAATCGAGTTTCGATTCCAATTTCGAGTCCATAATTTCTGCGTGAAATATTTGTTATGACTTCCTGAACAAAAGCGTTTCCACTTTCCGTAAAAAAGAACCCTACATCAGTGCCTTGATTAAATTGGGTATAATAAGTAGTAAGCCTGGAGCGAATTATTGGAGTTCTTACAATATAACTAAGATCGATATTCGATATTTTCTCGCTTTCTAAATCCTTAACGATCCTGTTATTTTGTCTTGGGTTCTCAAATGAGTTTCTTAGAACAGGAGCCTTTAGTAGATACGCCATGTTAAGATCTAACAAGTGTTGGCCATTTATCTTGTAAGTGAAACCACTTTTAAATCCGAAGTTATTGAAGCTTGCCTTATTGCTTTTGCCAAAAGATAGGTTTTCACCTTGAAAATATCCATTTTCATATAGTCCGTTTCTTTGATAAGATGTCCGATTTACATTTGTACCAACATAAAAATCTAGTTTTGAATAATTAAATTGTGCTTGCAAAAAAGCATCCGTAGAAGAGGCTTTTAATTGATAGTTGTACTTATATCGATCACCTGTCTTCGCAATGCGATTAGGATTTCTTGCATCACTTTGAGCAATATTGGAAATGATCTCTTCTGCTTGGGTTTCAGCAAAGAAATCGACATCCAAAAAACCGCTTCCGCCTAAAAGATCTTTGATCTTGGCATAAGTTTCGTTTTGTAATGAACGATAGGAGATAGAAGCATTCAGTTGGATGTTTTCATTAAGCTGTGTATAGTAAATCGAATTTATACTAAGTTGACGGTCATCTACTCTGTCTTCTTGAAGGGCGTAAACAGAATTTCTAATCAGCACATTTTGGGAATCGTTTGCTCTTAATATTTTCTCCCAATCAAACTGTCCGTTCTTTACAAATTCAACTTGAGCCAAATAAGCTTGCTGATAATCATATGCCGAAGGGTTTTCTAAATTTAAGAAGAAACTAGGCAGATTTTGATAATAATCTGGTGAGGGGTTTCTTGCTCCGCCAATATAAATCTCTTCGTCTTCAAAAGTGATCAATCTAGTGCCTCCATTATCTATTCTGGTACTTCCAATCAATCCTGATTGAAACATAATATTGGTATTTAATGAGCTTCCTTGAGAGACATTCCAATAATGGTTCAACATTAGAATAGGTTCAACAATTCGCCGTTCTCTGGAGTTGATTTGATCTCCATTGAATGATCCCCAGTGAGGATTGTATTTTCTACCCTTCAATTCATAGATCTCTTGGGTTAATGCTGTTGAACGACCCCTTCTATTGTAAGCATAAATAAAGTTGAGGTTAAGATTATGGTCTTTGTTGATTTGCTTTTCAACTGTTGCAAAGAAAGAACTTGCGTCGTATAATGTTCCATTAATATAACCTTGATCTCCGAATCTCCTGGAAATGAGAAAGGAATAAGACCATCCTTTAGATAGAGACCCAGAACTATGACTGATCATTAGCCTTCCTTGATAACTTCTATTTGAGGATGCATAGGAGATTTTGGTTCCAGGTCTATATTTGGAGGCTCGCATGGTAATATTATTTATTCCAGCAATATCTCCGAAGGTATTTTCGTTGGCTCGAATACCTCTTGTAAAGGATTGATTTCTCTGAAGGTCATTCATTCCTCCCCAATTTGCCCATTGTGGTCTCCCATTGTATAGTTTGTTCATTTCAATCGAATTGATTAGAACCTTTCCGTTCGAACTGTCAAATCCACGCGGTTTGAAAAAGGTAGCACTAAAGTCGAATGCCGCAGCTTTATCAAAAACATCTCTCGATGATTGTAGAAGACCAGTAATATTGTCTGCATATCCATCTTCAGAATTCAGCTCGTCATCAGTGATATTGATCAAACTGAGGTCTGTTATTTCTTCAAATTTTTCATAAAGATAAATGACGCCCAAATCAATGGTAGTATTGCAAATTGTTAAAGGGAAGTACTGAGATTCATATCCCTGAAAATGAATCTCCAGGGTAGCCTTACCAAAAGCAATATTTCTAATAATAAAAGATCCTTTCTTGTCTGTTAGAACTTTAAGATCGGATCCTTTTAAGATAACACTCACTCCATGGAGAGGATTTTCGCTATTTGCATCTAATACAGTTCCCCGAATAATCGTTTGTGCATATGGAGTAATAAACCAACTTAGAAGGAATAGAAATGTAGAAATCGATCTTTTCATAGTTTACCTTTTCACGGTTTCTTGAACAAGGGTTTGTATTAGACAGTTCAACAATTGCATAAAATGTTTACCTCAAAAAAGATTTATTTATGTATTTCATTGAGTTTAGTCTTGGGTTTAGGCTTCAAAACAAGCAGTGAGAAGAAGTATGTTATAAGAACAATTGCATTCTATAATCTTGAGAATTTATTTGATACCATTAATGATTCAGACACCAAGGATGAAGAGAGTCCAATTATGAAATTGAAAGAGGGTCGATCAAAGGTTTATAAGGATAAGATTAAGAAATTGGCATCTGTGATCTCTCAAATTGGAGAACAAAAAACTCATACAAGTCCAGCGATAATTGGTTTGGCCGAGGTTGAGAATAGAAGTGTTTTAGAGGATCTTGTGAACTCTGAAGAGCTGCGATCCAAAAACTATGAGATCATACATTATGATTCTCCAGACCGCAGAGGTATTGATGTGGCTCTTTTATATCAGCCATCCTATTTTAACCCTATTTTTCATGAGTCCTTCAATCCAAATTTATATCGCCAAGGTAAAAAAGTTCATACTAGAGATCAATTATTAGTTTCGGGTTATTTAGATGATGAACTGATTCATATTATCGTGAATCATTGGCCTTCTAGAAGAGGAGGTGAGGAGAGAACAAGAGCTTTAAGAGAAAGGTCGGCTTATCAGAATATGAAGATGCTTAAAGAGATAAAGGAGAATGATGTAAACCCTAAGGTTCTTATCATGGGTGATTTCAATGACAACCCTACAGATAGCAGTCTAAAAAAAGTTTTAAAAACCAAATCACGGAGGAAAGACCTAAAGAGTGGAGACTTGTACAACCCATATGAACAGATGTTCAAGAGAGGATTGAATTCAGGAGGATTTAGAGATAATATCAGTCTGTTTGACCAAATTATTGTGACAAAGACCCTAGTTAATAAGGACAAGAATGACTTCGCTACTTATAAGATGTTCAAGGCAGGGATATTTAATAAAAACTACTTAACAACTAAAAAAGGTCAATATAAAGGATATCCATTTAGAAGTTTTTCATCAGAAAATTATACCGGAGGCTATAGTGATCACTATCCTGTATATATTTACCTAATAAGGCACAAATAGATTGAATTTTAAGGTGTTCTAGGTAAATATTGAATTAATTCGATTTCTTCAGATCTTTCAACATCAATTGAATCGATTTTACTCCTTGCCATTCATTCTCATCAAGTGTGTAAACGATATCAAATTCGTTTTGAGCTTCCTTTAGTTTATTTCCTAATCCGAATCCAATAGCATTATAGGTTTTTCTATCGGCGCCATAAATAATATTTAATTTTAAATGACTCAGATCAGAACCTACACATTTGCCGTAACCATTATCTCTAACAGAGCTAGTCTTAAAAACAGGCTTCATATTTTGAGGGCCAAAAGGTGCCATTTGCTTTAGGATTCTAAAAAATTTTGGTGTTACTTCAGAAAGGTCGATTTCTGAGTTTATAAGAATTTCTGGTGTAAGAAGATTTTTGTCAATTGAGTTTGCGACAACCTCTTCAAACTTCGCTTTAAAAGATTCATAATTTTCAGGTTTTAAGGTCAAACCAGCCGCATATTTATGACCACCAAATTGTTCAATAAACTCAGAACAACTATGTAAAGCCTCATAAACATCAAATCCTTTCACTGATCTTGCCGAGGCAGCCAATAAGTCGCCACTTTTGGTAAAAACCAAGGTGGGCCTATAATAAGTCTCAGTGAGTCTGGAGGCCACAATTCCAATCACTCCTTTATGCCAATGTTTTGCATAAACGACAGAGGTAAATCTATCTTGTTCTCCATTTTCTTCGATTTGAATCAAGGCTTCTTTGGTGATTTCTTTGTCCAATTCTTTTCTTTCTGAATTGTGTTCGTTGATCGCTTTGGCAAACTCAATCGCTGATTCGAAATTAGATTCGGTCAGTAATTCTACTGCGGCATTACCATGTTTGATTCTTCCCGCAGCATTGATTCGTGGAGCAATAATAAAGACAACATCGGTTATAGTTAATTCCGATTTGTTCAATTGATGAATGATCGCCTTAATCCCGTTTCTTGGATTGGTATTAATTACTTGCAATCCGTAATAAGCTAACACTCGGTTTTCCCCATTCATAGGAACAATATCGGCCGCAATGGCAGTCGCAACGAGATCTAAATAAGGAATTAAATCTTCAAATGGAGTTCCATTGTTAAGAGCAATTGCCTGAATAAGCTTGAATCCAACTCCACATCCACAAAGTTCATCGAAAGGGTAATTACAATCTTTCCGTTTAGGATTTAAGACAGCAACAGCATCGGGAATCTCATCTCCAGGTTTATGGTGATCGCAAATGATAAAATCGATTCCTTTTTCTTTTGCATAGGCAACTTTGTCTATTGCTTTAATCCCACAGTCAAGGGCAATGATCAAACCAAAATCATTGTCTTCGGCAAAATCGATTCCCTGATAAGAAACCCCATACCCTTCCTTATATCTATCGGGAATATAGGTGGTGATATTTTGCGTCCTCTCCTTTAAAAATGAATACACAAGAGAAACGGCCGTAGTTCCGTCCACATCATAATCTCCATAAATTAAAACCCTTTCACCGGAGGAAATAGCTTTCTCAATCCTAGCGACAGCCTTCTCCATATCCTTCATTAAAAAAGGATCATGAAGATCTTCTAACGAAGGTCGAAAGTAAGATTTGGCTTCATCGAATGTAGAAACTCCCCTTTGAACCAATAGCTTGGCCAAGGTTTTGTCAATAGATAGTTCTTTCGAAAGTTGATGTACGACCTTAGGGTCGGGTTCTTTGTGTAAGGTCCAACGCATAGCAATTTTTATTGCTCATGAAGATACACCTCAGTTGTTACATCTGCAAATTTTCTGAACATTTCCATTACTCCACAATACTTTTCAACCGACAAATTGATGGCTTTGTTGATTTTGTCTTCTTGAAGGTTTGTGCCATAAAAATGGTACTCTAAGGTAACTTTGTGATAATATCTAGGATGCTCATCCGTAAGTTCGCCATGAGTCACCATTTTGAATTCTGAAACTTCAGCTCTCATTTTTTTCAATAAGGAAACAACATCTAATCCAGAGCAGCCAGCCAAGGCAGAGAGCATCATTGCTTTCGGGCGCAAACCACGACTTGGATTGTCGTCTTCAGGAGCGTCAATAGTAAAGGTGTCTCCACTTGGATTATCAGAGGTGAAAAGCATTTGTTCATTCCAGACTGTAGTGATGGTATTAATATCCATAAATAAAATATTTTAAAGAATTCGAAGTTGTATCTTTACAAAAATAAGGACAATCAATTAGATGAAACATAATTTATTGCTATGATATCATTGGTCAAGAAAGGTTTGTTGATTATGTTGTTGCTATTGAGCTGTATAGCCATGGCTCAGACCAGAGAAGACGCCAAAAAAGTCTATAAAAAATTACCTCCCGTTCAAAAAGCTATAACAAAAGAAAAAAATACCAGAATCAATGACTTTAGTTTTCGATTCTGTGATACCGATAACGATCTGTTTGAAACTTTAGATCTCACCGATCTGCTGAGCACTGTTCAAGCAGGTGTTTCTGCAGATCTTACTGCGGTTACTCCAAGGATTTTTATCGGAACTTCTGCAGGAAATTATTTAGAAATTGATGACTTGGTCGATAATCCAACTATCAATCTTGTTTGCTCTATAGGTTCTCTTTCATTAGATGTAGCGGTAGATAAGAATGGAGCCCTTTATACTTCAGATGGTGTAACTATAGATCGAATTGATGAAACTGGATGCACCTTGAACACAGTTCATAACGCAGGTGGAAATTCCTTGTCTTTTGATACCCAAAACAACCTTTATTTTAATGACCTCAATCAAATTGCATCCGCAGTATATAGATTAGATGCCGGATTAGCTTCACCAGCTTATCTATGGCATGATTTTCAAGTAGGTCAGCCTGGTGGTGACTTTGTGATCCTAGGAAACTTTATGTATATCGCTTGGAGATACACGGGGAATGTAGACGTGCTTTACAAAGTTACAATCGATTCCAACTTTAACTATGTCTCTCACGAAGAGTTAGGTCCTTTAAAACAAGACACATACGGATTGGCAAGTGAATTGGGGGTTTTATATGGAGTGACAACTTCGGAAGTTTATAAAATAGACCTAGAAACATCGACGCCAAGTTTTGAAACCATTATTACCAATGATTTTACTTATGGATCATGGTTCGGGTCAGCAGGATTTAACGAAGCTGTTGAACTTGTGTCAACAGCGCATACAAGTCAGTCTGACGCCGATAGTAACTCTAATCCACTGCCAAATGTTTGGACAAACACGGTTGCGGGAGCACAGACCATTTATATAAGAACAGAAGATGTCGCCAACGGTAATTATGTTGTATCTGAGGTTTTGATCACGTTAGATCCGATTCCAGAGATCGTGAACGCACCGCCATCGATTAATGAATGTGATGTTGATGATAACGGAAGTGAAACATTTAATTTTTCTGGTCAGACATCCTTGATCATGGGTTCACAGGATCCAGCTATATTTCAGGTAATCTATTCTACAGCTAGTGATTTTTCAACTACAATTTCTGACCCAGATAATTTTGTGAGCAGTCAGCCTAGTCAAACGATTTATTATAGAATCTTAAACACAAACAATACTGAATGTTATGAATCTGGATCTTTTGAAGCCATCGTTGAGGAAGAATCTGTTTGTAATGTCAATTTACCACCTGAAATTACAGTGAGCGGCAGGCTACCCTATTGCCCGGAAGATCAAATTCTGATTGCCGAAAATTTCAATATTACTGATCCGGATGATGTTTCCATCGAATCTTTTACCATTCAAATTTCATCAGGTTATGTCAATGGGTCAGATCTATTGTTGTTAACGGGAAACCATCCCACGATCAATTCATCTTGGAATGTGTCGGAGGGTACTTTGACCTTATCACCTGCTTCAGCATCTGAAATTCTATATGCGGATCTTATACCTGCTGTAAGAGAAGTAGCCTATCAAAGTTTGAATCCAGGAGTCTCCGGAGAAAGGTTTTTCTCTTTTAATATTGGTGACGCGAATTTTCTTCCTTCTACAGGCCACTTTTATGAATATGTTGCAGATAATCTTATTGATTGGGAATCAGCTAGAGTGGCGGCGCAGAATCGAACTTATTTTGGACTGCAAGGTTACTTAGCAACAATTTTAACTCCGGATGAAGCACAATTGTCTGGTGAACAAGCTGCTGGAACAGGTTGGATTGGTGGTTCTGATGCTGCAGAAGAGGGAGTTTGGCGTTGGGTCACAGGACCCGAAGCAGGAACCATTTTCTGGAATGGAGGTATCAACGGAACGACGCCTAATTTTGCTTTTTGGAATACTAATGAACCCAACAATCAAGGAAATGAAGATTATGCTCATGTCACAGATCCAAATGTAGGAATCTTGGGATCATGGAACGACCTTCCTTTAACTGGTGGAGCTGGTTTATTTGAGCCCCGAGGGTATATTGTTGAATATGGGGGTATGCCAGGTGATCCCATATTAAATATCTCTGGGAGCACAAGTATCTATATTCCTCTGATAACATCAACAACTCCTGCAGAGTCATGTCCTGATGAAACGTTGACATTAGAGGCTCAAGTTTCAGAAGGGGAGGTCTATTGGTATGATGCTCCTACAGGGGGTACATTAT
>CAZDKB010000089.1:0-10736 GCA_964505885.1 uncultured Flavobacterium sp. | reverse complement strand
GATTCCAGTTACTACTTGTCGCTTACCATAAAATTTTTGGATGTTTTCTGCTCTTAAGATCATGATTCAAATATAGAAATAGAAATTAGGGATTTTCTTAAAATACTTATAAATCATTTTCTTCTAAGGCTTCCCAGAACTCATAAGCCCTTCTTAGATGAGGAATAACAATGGTTCCACCAACCAAAGTGGCAATAGACATAGTTTCCATCATTTCTTCTTTAGAAACTCCTTCTTTATAACAGGTTTCTAGGTGATAGGCAATACAATCATCACATCTTAGCACAGCCGATGCCACTAATCCTAAAAGCTCTTTTGTTTTTACTGACAAATGACCTTCTTTATAAGCATTCGTGTCTAAGTTGAATATTCTTTTAATAACCTTATGATCACCATTTAAGATTTTCTCGTTCATTTTTGAACGATATTCATTGAATTCTTGAACTTTATTAGACGGCATTTTTTTGTTGTTTTTTATAAATTCTATTCGATACCATAATACTGATCTCATATAATATGAGAATTGGTATGGATACGATTACCTGACTCGCAATATCGGGAGGTGTTATAATGGCTGATAAGATCAATACAATCACCAAAGCATGTTTTCTATATCGTCTTAAAAACATAGGAGTAACGAGCCCAATCTTCGATAAAAAGTATACGATCACGGGTAACTCGAACATTAATGCAACTCCTATTAAGGTGCTAGTTACTAGGCTTATATAAGACCCTAAAGTAAATTGGTTTTGAACCTCTGTTGAAATCTGAAACTCGAAAAAGAAATATACTGAGATAGGTATGATCACAAAATAGCTAAATATGGCTCCCACAAAGAATAAAAAGGAACTAGTAAAAATAAATCCTCTTGACTTTTTAACTTCATTGGGGTGTAAGCCAGGTGCTATAAATCTCCAGAACTCCCATAAGATATAAGGGAAACTAACGATAAAACCAATGATCAACGAAGACCATAAGGCATTCATTAGTTGAGACATCGGTCTAATACTTTGTAATTTATCGGGAAAAGTAATATTACAAAAATCCGTTTCCATTCCTAAGCTTGTAAATACATTACAAAAAGTTTCATAGGTAATAAAGTCAGGTTTTTTGTGTGCAAAGATCACATGAGTAAATATGAACTCTTTAAAAACAAAAACTGCAATCGCTACAATTAAAATAGCTGACACACTTCTTACTAAGTGCCAACGTAGCTCTTCTAAATGAGCTAAAAAAGACATTTCTTTTTCAGGTGCCATCTAAAAAACCCCTTCTTTGATTAGATCGTGTAAATGAACAACACCCAAATATTTGTTGTTTTTATCGGTCACTAATATTTGTGTTATATTATTGTTTTCAAGAGTATCTAAAGCCTCTACCGCCATAGCTTCCTCAAGAATGGTCTTAGGGTTTTTACTCATAATATCCTCTGCAGTTAATGAAGCAATTTCTAAACTATTTCGCAACATTCTTCGAATATCTCCATCGGTAATTATACCCACAAGATCACCCTTGTCTGTGACAACGGCCGTTACGCCCAATCTTTTTTCTGAGATCTCAATAATAACTTTATCTACTCCTGCGGATGTTAATACTGTTGGAACTTCGTTATTTTTTATTAAATCTGAGACTCTTAGGTATAAACGTTTCCCTAAAGCACCTCCTGGATGATATTTTGCAAAATCATTACTTGTAAATCCTTTAACTCGTAATAAGCAAACTGCTAAAGCATCGCCCATTACTAACTGAGCTGTTGTACTGGTAGTAGGCGCTAAATTATTTGGACAAACCTCTTTTTCTACAAAGGTGTTTAAAGTGAAATCAGCCTGAGTACCTAAGAATGAATCTGGATTTCCAGTGATGGCTATGATTTTATTCTCGCTATTCTTGATCAAAGGAACCAGAACCTTTATTTCAGGAGTATTTCCACTTTTAGAAATACAAATCACCACATCATCCTTTTGAATGATTCCGAGGTCTCCATGAATTGCATCCGCTGCATGCATAAAAATCGCTGGAGTACCGGTCGAATTAAAGGTGGCAACGATCTTGGTTGCGATATTAGCACTTTTTCCAATTCCAGTAACCACAACACGTCCTTCCGACTTCAAAATATAACGAACTGCATCTTCAAAATTTGAATCGATAAGGTTAACAAGGTTTCCAATTGCTTTGCTTTCAGCGAGGATGGTTTCTTGAGCAATTGCCGCAATATTCTTTAAATCTTCCAAGGATTGATTTATTTTATCCGTAATAAAAAAAGTTATATCTTTAGTTTACCAAAAGACAAAGCAAACTTACTACAAAATTAAGAGACCCCCAATAATTGTAAGCGGATTGTCTACCTATGAAATGAAGGACGGGTTGAAGATGAAAAATTATTAAATGGATATTTACGCTTCGTTAAAAAAATTCTTTGGATTTAGTCAGTTCAAAGGGCTTCAAGAAGATGTTATTACGAGCATTCTGAATAATCATGACACCTTTGTGATTATGCCTACAGGTGGTGGTAAATCTTTGTGTTATCAGCTACCTGCTCTGATGAAGGAGGGTACTGCAATTGTAATTTCGCCTTTGATCGCCTTAATGAAGAACCAAGTGGATGCCTTAAGAGGAATTTCTGAAAATAGAGGGATTGCACATGTTTTAAATTCTTCCTTGAATAAATCTGAGATCGCTCAAGTAATGTCTGACATTTCATCAGGTGTTACAAAACTTCTATATGTAGCCCCAGAATCTTTAATCAAGCAAGAGTATGTAGACTTTTTAAAGCAGCAAAAGATCTCTTTTGTTGCCATTGATGAAGCACACTGTATCTCTGAATGGGGGCACGATTTTAGACCAGAATATCGAAACTTAAAGAATATCATCAAACAGATTGATAACGTCCCTGTTATTGGTCTAACTGCTACAGCCACTGAAAAGGTTCAGGAGGACATTTTAAAAACTTTGGGTATCACCGGAGCAAAAACCTTCAAAGCTTCCTTTAACCGCGCCAATTTGTTTTATGAAGTAAGACCTAAAACAAAAGAGGTTGAAAAGGATATTATTCGATTTGTAAAGCAAAGAACTGGGAAATCAGGGATCATCTATTGCTTGAGTCGTAAGAAAGTAGAAGAGATCGCGCAAATACTTCAAGTAAACGGAATAAAAGCTGTTCCTTATCACGCTGGTTTAGACGCAAAGACAAGAGCAAAACATCAAGATATGTTCTTAATGGAAGACTGTGATGTGGTGGTTGCGACCATTGCTTTTGGTATGGGAATAGACAAACCAGACGTTAGATATGTCATACATCATGATATTCCTAAAAGTTTGGAGAGCTATTATCAAGAGACGGGTAGAGCCGGTAGAGATGATGGTGAAGGATATTGTTTGGCATTCTATGCCTATAAGGACATAGAAAAACTTGAGAAGTTTATGGCGAGTAAGCCTGTTGCAGAGCAGGAAATAGGTCATGCCTTATTGCAAGAGGTTGTTGGATATGCGGAGACTTCCATGTCTAGAAGAAAGTATTTGCTTCATTATTTTGGAGAAGAGTTTGATGAAGTAAATGGTGACGGAGCCGATATGGATGATAACACCCGTAATCCAAAGAAAAAACATGAAGCCAAGGAGGATGTTGTTAAGTTATTATCTGTAGTAAGAGACACAAAGGAAAAGTACAAATCGAAAGAGATTGTTAATACTTTAGTTGGTCGGGAAAATGCCATGCTAAATTCTCATAAAACTCATTTGCAACCTTTCTTCGGAATAGGGAAGGAAAAAGAGCCAGGTTATTGGATGGCCTTATTGAGACAAATACTAGTTGTAAATCTCATCCGTAAAGAAATTGAGCAATACGGTGTTATAAAATTAACTGACGAAGGAAAAGCCTTTATAGATAGTCCGAAATCATTTATGATGACTGAAGATCATGTATACAGTCAGGAAGATGATTCAAATATCATTACCAATGCGAAGAGTTCTGGGGGCGCAGCAGATGAAAAATTGGTTAAGATGCTCAAAGACCTCAGAAAAAAGGTAGCTGTAAAGCAAGGAGTTCCGCCATTTGCTGTTTTTCAAGATCCATCTTTGGATGATATGGCCCTTAAATATCCAATCACTACCGAAGAACTATCTAAAGTGCATGGTGTAGGAGAGGGAAAGGCTAGAAAATTTGGAAGGGACTTTTTACAGCTCATAGAAAAATATGTAGATGATAATGATATTACTCGACCAGATGATTTAATCGTCAAGAGTACAGGAGTTAACTCTGGATTAAAGTTATATATCATTCAAAATACAGATAGGAAATTACCATTAGAGGATATCGCTCAATCAAAGGGTCTAGAAATGCCAGAATTGATCAAGGAGATGGAGGCGATTGTATATTCCGGCACAAAATTAAACATAGACTACGCCATCGAAGATCTTGTAGACGAAGACCAACAAGAAGAGATTCATGAATACTTTATGGAAGCCGAAAGCGATAAGATCCAAGAAGCCTTGGATGAATTTGATGGAGATTATGACGAAGAGGAGCTTCGATTAATGCGTATCAAATTTCTTTCTGACGTAGCGAATTAGGACACCTCGGAGCTTTATTAAATAGTTGCAATAGTTAAAGCAATACCTAAAATTATAGCTAAAAACTTTCTCAAATTGAATTTGTGATCTTGATTGCTTTCAAACAAGATGATTGTAGAAATGTGAAGAAAGACCCCAATGATTACTGCAGTAATCTCTTGGATGTAATTTTGAAGTAAATCGATCTTGTCAGAAAGAACAGCACCAAGCGGACTCATCAATGCAAATAATCCCAAAAAGAGAAAAGTGGTTTTCTTTGAGTAATTCGCCTTTAAAAAGAAGCTAGTGATAACCACTGCTACAGGCACTTTATGCACCACGATTGCCCATAGTAAATTATGTCCTGCATGTTCAATAGGTAAACCTTCGGAGAAGGCATGAATGCTCAAGCTGATAAAAACAAGAGTTGGAAAGACCTTTTTATCTGAATGGATATGGATATGTCCGTGTTCTGCACCTTTCGAAAAAGACTCTAATATCGACTGCATGACAATTCCAAATAAGATACAGATACCTATCGTTTTTATATCTGTGACCTCTGAATACACTTCAGGCAATAAATGCAGAATAGTAACGGAAAGAAGATAAGCACCACTAAAGGCCAATAATAATTTAGTGATGTCTTGCTTTGGCTTTAAAATAAAAACCAATAGCACTCCTAATGCAACAGATCCTATGAGGGCTAAATAAATCATTTGGCAACAAAGATTAAGCGTTCCGATGTTTCAGAATTGAATTCAGAGAGTTTATAATCACCAAAAACATGAACTAATGAAAGATTCGCACAGTCTAAATATTCTCTAAACTTTTTTAAATCCAAGTATTTGACGTTTTCTGTATATGAATGATCCACACCTTTATCTGAAAAAGAAATGTGTTTCATGATAAATCCTTCTTTGATCTCACGTTTTATATGAAATTCAATTCCGTCTACAATCTTGGTTTCCTTTGTGACTAAGTTTTCCTTAACTTTTTCCACGTTCAAAAAGTCTAAAACGATTAAACCTTCATCCAAGAAACTATCCTTCATGTTCTTTAAGACTTGAATATCCTCTTCATCAGTTTCAAAATAACCAAAACTGGTAAAAAGGTTAAAGACCGCATTATACATTCCTTTGAAGGCTTGTCTCATATCCTTTACCTTGAATTTAAGGCGATCATTTTCAAACTGTTTGGCATAGGAAATACTATTTTCAGAAAGATCTCCACCGGTAACTCGATATCCTAAAGAATTTAAAAAAACTGAATGCCTTCCTTTACCGCAGGGAAGATCCAAGATGTGAGTGTCTTTAGAGAGTTCAAGGAACTCAGTAATATTAGTCATGAACAACTGAGCATCTTCATCATTTCTGTCTTTATACAAAATGTGATAGTAAGAAGTATTAAACCAAGAAGTAAACCAGTCTGTTCTGCTCATAGTCTTAAGTACGCAAAATTAAGATTTTCTTACAAGGAATCAACCTTTTAATCATAGAATACAGTCTCGATTCAATTCTCTTTTCTCCTTTCTCAATTCTTCTTAAAATAAATGTACTTTTGCCACATGGGTAGAGATCAAGATCAAAGAGATTTTAAAATGACCGCGACAACCTTAAAAGGTTTGGAAGGGGTTTTGTCTGAAGAGTTAAGAAAATTAGGTGCTAAAGACATCAAAGAATCTATTCGAAGTGTTTCTTTTAGAGGAGACAAAGGTTTTATGTATAAATCCAATATTGCTCTGAGAACAGCTATCAGGATCCTAAAACCGATCAAAACCTGTAAGATATATGATGAAGAGGATCTTTATGAAGCCATTCAAAAGATAAAATGGGAGAGGTATCTGGATGTTTCCGGAACTTTTGCCATTGGTGCGGTGGTGAATTCTAAGAACTTTACTTCTAATTCTCATTATATCTCCTTGAAGTCTAAGGATGCAATCGCAGATTATTTCCGACATAAGTACAGCAAGCGTCCTAATGTTGATCTTAAATATCCAGACGTAAAGGTTCATGTACACATTCAGAAGGATTGGTGTACGATTTCTTTGGATTCTTCTGGAGATTCTTTACACAAACGTGGTTATAGATCTGCTACAAACATTGCCCCAATAAACGAGGTTTTAGCAGCGGGATTGGTATTATTGTCAGGATATACAGGTGATGAGAATTTTATTGATCCAATGTGTGGATCAGGAACCATTTTGATTGAAGCTGCTATGATTGCCAATAATATTCCTGCAAATATCAATAGAAAGCATTTTGCCTTTGAGAACTGGAAAGACTATGATGAAGATCTCTATTTTACCATTCAGGATTCCTTATTAAAGAAGATCAGAAGTTCTCATTTTAAGATTATGGGATTTGATAAGGCCCCATCAGCTGTAAGAAAAGCGCAACAGAATGTGATTAATGCGAACTTAGAGGATTTTATTGGAGTGCATCATGTGAATTTCTTTAATTCTACCAAAGAAGTTTTTGGAAATACAACTATACTTTTCAATCCTCCTTATGGAGAACGATTGAATATTGACGTAGAGGAGTTTTACAGAAAAATAGGGGATACCTTAAAACATAACTATCCCAACTCTACCGCCTGGATTATTACCTCAGACATGCAAGCATTAAAACATGTAGGGCTCAGGACTTCAAAGCGAATTCCTTTAAAGAATGCTGATCTTGATTGTAGATTTGTAAAGTATGAGTTGTACGAAGGATCTAGGAAAGTGAAGAAATTAGAGAATTAATTTTAACCATTCTTTAGGATTTTCTAGCATTAAAAAATGACCTGTATCTTCCATCCAGATCAATTCATTATTTGGAATTTCGGATGCTAATAGTTCCGCTATTTCAGGAATTGCGATAGGATCATTCTTAGCCCACACAATTTTAGTGGGAATTTGTGTTAATTCTAATCCGCCTACCCATCGATCCCAATAAAGATAACGTTCAGTGATGTACTGCGTGAGTTTGTGAATGATCTTTCTGCCTCTATTCAGTTCAATTAACCCCCACATTTCTCTTAATTCTTCATCCGTTACCTTAGATTTATCAAAGTAAATATTACGCATGTTTTTTCTGAAAATGGGATAATTGGTAAGCATGGCTACATACTTTCCCCAGAATTTATGCTTTAATAACTTTTGAATGGTTCGCAGTTGCGATAATTCTATATGAATACTTCCATTGCACAAAATCAATTTCTCAATGTCTATATCTAATGTACCTTCATTATGCCTTGCAATGATCTCTGTAGCAACAGAAGTTCCGTAGTCATGAGCAAACAAGGTCACTTTTTTCAATCCTAATTGCTTCCAAAGTTCTAAGGCTCTATCAGCCTGATCCATCAGTGAATATTCAATATTTAGAGGCTTATCAGAAAAACCAAATCCCAAGTGATCATGCATGAATACTCTGTATTTGGATGCTAATTCTGGATATACTTTATAATAGTCATAGGTAGAGGTAGGGTAACCATGAAGAATTACCATTACAGGAAAATCAACTCTGTATTCTTTATGATGCATTCCTAATTGAGATTGCAAATTCTTAGAATCGATCACAAAAAGTTCATGATCAAGCACCTTAATTTTCCTTCCTAATTTTTTCCAGTCTTTTGCTCTCATTCCATCCTTTTTGAATGATAACAATGTATGAAAATTTCAGTAGTTTTGATTTCTCCAAAATAGGATTCATATCTACTTTATAAACATCATACTACCAATTCCCATCCAGAAGACCTTTACGTATTCTGTAACGGAAGCCGAGTTCGAGTTCTTACAGCCGGGAATGCGTGTGGCAGTGGCTTTTGGAAATACCAAGATGTATACAGGATTGGTTTTTGAAAAACATCAAACACCTCCTGAATTCTATGAGGCAAAAGATATCCTTCAAATCCTTGATGAAAAGCCAATTGTAAATCAACTTCAATTGAAACATTGGGAGTGGATATCTAATTATTATATGTGTGGTTTAGGAGAGGTGTATAAAGCAGCGCTTCCATCAGCATTGCTATTGGAAAGTGAAACTACTGTTTATAAAAGTCAAGCATTCCAAAATGAAGACATCCTTAATGATGAGGAGTTTTTGATTTATGAAGCTTTGCAGCATCAGTCTCAATTAACGGTTTACCAGATATCTGATATTTTAGGTAAAACCAAAGTTTTACCGGTGATTAATGATCTTATTCATAAGTCGGCTATTTACATCAAAGAAGAGATTTACGAGCAGTACAAACCGAAGTTGGTAAAGTATGTTCGCATGAACGCTCAATACAATGATGACAGTTACTTAGAGCCTCTTCTAGAGGAATTGTCAAGAGCAAAGAAGCAAAGACAAGCTGTTCTTTCCTATTTTCAACTGAACACCTCTAAGAAACCTATAAAGGTTAGAGATCTGGAAGATCATTCCGGAATATCTTCAGCGGTCATAAAAGCTCTGGTTGATAAAGAGATCTTTGAGTTTTATCATATTCAAACAGACAGAATTTCCTATCAAGGAGATACAAATGATCTCAAAAAACTCAATGAATATCAAGAATCTGCCTTGAAAGAGATCAGATCCAGCTTTGAAGAGAAGGACGTGACCTTGTTACATGGAATCACGAGTTCAGGAAAGACAGAAGTCTATACCCGATTGATCCAAGAAGTGCTAGATTCAGGAAAGCAGGTTTTATTTTTGCTTCCAGAGATTGCGCTAACTACTCAAATTATTACAAGATTGCAAAATTATTTTGGGAATCAGATTTCAGTTTTTCATTCAAAATACTCAATGAATGAAAGGGTAGAGGTGTGGAATAATGTATTGAACAATAAAACCAAAGCTCAAATCATTTTAGGAGCGCGCTCGTCCATCTTTCTGCCGTTTTCTAATTTAGGGTTGATTGTAGTAGATGAAGAGCATGAAACGTCCTTTAAACAATTTGAACCCTCACCAAGATATAACGCAAGAGATGCAGCTATTGTATTGGCAAACATGCATGGTTCTAAGATTTTGTTAGGATCTGCAACTCCTTCTTTAGAAAGTTATTTTAATGCTCAAGAGAAAAAATATGGGTTTGTCGAATTAACCCGACGTTATGGAAATGTTCAATTGCCGGATATTCAGTTAATCGACATAAAAGAAAAACATAGAAAACGAGAAATGAAAGGTCATTTTTCGGATACTCTTTTAAAGCAAATACAGGAAGCTCTGCAAGAAAAAGAACAGGTTATCTTATTTCAAAATAGAAGAGGGTTTTCACCTATTGTCGAATGTAAAACCTGTGGAACTTCTCCACAATGCCCTAATTGTGATGTTAGTCTTACCTTTCATAAATATAGAGGAGAGTTAAAATGTCATTATTGCAATTATCAAAGAGCGATGCCTAATTCTTGTGGTGCCTGTGGATCTAATCAATTAGATACCAAAGGATTTGGAACAGAGCAGATTGAATTAGAATTGAAAGAACTTTTCCCAGAGCATTCAATTGGGAGAATGGATCTAGATACGACTCGTGGGAAATACGGATATCAAAAGATCATTGGTGCTTTTGAAGCCCGAGAGATCGATGTGTTGGTGGGAACGCAAATGCTCTCAAAAGGATTGGATTTTGAGAATGTTTCACTTGTAGGAATCTTGAATGCTGATACGATGCTTAATTTTCCAGATTTTAGAGCACATGAAAGAGCCTTTCAATTAATGGTACAAGTGTCGGGTAGGGCCGGACGTAGTAAAAAGCGAGGGAAAGTGATGATACAGACCTATAATCCTTATCATCAAATATTACAACAAGTGTCCACTACGAGTTATCTTGAGATGTATAAAGAACAACTTCAAGATAGGTGGCAATTTCATTATCCACCCTATTATCGAGTAATCAAAATCACTTTAAAACATAGAGATTATCAGAAAGTAGATGCAGGGATCCATTGGTTGGCAAAGGCATTACAAAATGTATTTAATGAGAATGTATTGGGGCCAGCTGCTCCTGCGGTTTCTAGAATAAGAAATCAGTATATCAAGAATTTGGTTATTAAAATACCTCCAAAACAATCCTTAGGACGAACCAAAGAGCAGATTAGAAAGATTAAAAACACCTTCGAAGCAGTCCAAGATTTCCGCCCTATCCGATTTATTATTGATGTAGACGCGTATTAGCAGTGTACAAGGATCAATTACCAATGATCAAATTGCTAATCTTACTAGTATCCA
>CAZDKB010000088.1:0-10894 GCA_964505885.1 uncultured Flavobacterium sp. | reverse complement strand
ATCGCTGACAACAGATCTTGAAAGGATCCCCTTGATCAATATTTCTAAGTTCTTTGCTGAAAAGAAGGTTGGAGTACCTCCACCTAAGTGAATTTCTTTAATAATGGGTACTTCGTCCATAAGATCTACATACAGCTCCCATTCCTTAAGAACTGTGAAGATATAAGGATCCTCCGTTTCATGTCTTTTAGTAATATGTTTATGACATGCACAAAAAGTGCACAAGCTCTCACAAAAAGGCAAATGAATATACAAACTGATACCTTCCTTTCTGTTTGTTAAGGAAAAAGTGTCTTGAAATGATTGGATCCATTTCTCTTTACTAAACTCATCTGTTTTCCAAAATGGAACTGTAGGGTAACTTGTGTACCTTGGTCCAGGTACATTGTATTTTTGAATAAGATTCATAGAATTTATGCTATTGATAATGCAATTTGAACCATCTCCTCAAAAGTAGCCTCTCTCTCTTGAGCAGTTGTTCGTTCACCGGAAACAAGACTATCGGATATAGTCAAAATGGCTAAGGCTTTTGCTTTGTACTTTGCGGCAATAGTATACAATCCTGCGGCTTCCATTTCCACGCAAAGGACTCCAAACTTCGCCCATAATTTGTAATCATTAAAGTCATCGGCATAAAACTCATCAGCACTTAAAACATTTCCTGCTTTTATGGGAATATTTCTTTTTCTAGCCTCTTGAACCGCCTTGTCAAATAATTCGAAACTTGCGGTAGCAGCATAATTAGATTCATGAAACCTTCTTGTATTGATACTTGAAGTTGATGAGGCTGCCATGGCCAAAACAATATCTCTGATCTTAACATCCTCTTGATAAGATCCTGCAGAACCCACTCTAATCAGGTTCTTTACTCCATATTCTCGAATTAGTTCTTCACTGTAGATTAGAGCTGATGGAATCCCCATACCAGTGCCTTGGACTGATACTCTTTTCCCTTTATAATAGCCTGTATAACCCAACATTCCTCTCACCTCATTGTATAAAACAGCATCATCTAGAAATGTTTCAGCAATCCACTTTGCTCTTAATGGATCTCCCGGTAAGAGAACACTTTCAGCAATCTCTCCTTTTTTAGCATTAATATGTATGCTCATCCTTTGGTTGTCTTTTTGTTACAATAGCAACTCCAGAAGAAGTTCCCAATCTTGTTGCTCCTGCTTCGATGTATTTTACTGCAGTTTCATAATCTTTGATTCCGCCAGAAGCTTTGATCTCAGCAAGATTCCCAACTACCTCTTTCATTAATAAAACATCAACCAGCTTTGCTCCCCCGATTCCAAAACCGGTCGATGTTTTTACAAAGTCAGCTTTTCCACTTACAACCATTTGTGAAGCCACAATGATCTCTTCACTATTCAAGTAACAAGTTTCTAAAATGACCTTTAATTTTTTATCTCCAATGGCTTCTTTTACAAGTCTGATCTCATCGGCTACTTTCATATAGCAACCCGATTTTAATAAACTCACATTGATAACCATATCAATTTCATCTGCGCCATTTTCAACGCATTTCTTCGCTTCAAAGACTTTAGATTCTGTATCCATGGCACCCAAAGGAAAACCAACTACAGCTGCCACTTTCACAGGTCTTTTGCTTAATAGTTCTGCCGCAAATTCGACATAACATCCGTTTACACATACAGAATAGAAATCGTGATTTACTGCTTCTTCACATAATTTCTTTATTTGATTTTTTGTTGCCGTCGGCTTCAATAAAGTATGATCTATATATTGAGCTACATTCATGACGATATTTTTTTACTTATGAGATTGGTAGATACCGTTGTAAAAACAACAATACTAATAGAACTTAATGGCATTAAAATAGCGGCTACTACAGGTGCCAATTGTCCAGTTACAGCAAAATACAATCCGATAACATTATAGACTAAAGACACAATAAATGCCATGCGTATGATCTTCATCGATTGTTTTGCTAGATTTAAAAACAGAGGAATTTTTCTAAATTTCTCCGCGGATAGAATTCCATCACAGGCCGGTGAAAATACGTTAATATCTTCTGAAACGGCAATTCCAACATCGCTCTGGGCTAATGCTCCAGAATCGTTCAAGCCATCACCTACCATCATCACATGATCATCTTTCTGGTGCTGACTGCTTTTTATAAAGTCCAGTTTGTTTTCTGGCTTCTGATTAAAATACAATTGAGTATTCCTCGGTAGAAACTCTTGTAAATATTTTTTCTCACCATCATTATCTCCTGATAAGATGGAAAGTTCGTAATCTGAATTTAATGTTTCAAAAACCTCATCAACTCCCTGTCTGTATGAGTTTTTGATACTGAATTTACCCTTATAATCATCATCAAGACTAATATGGACTGAGGTATCAAAACTATAAGGATTCTCTCTTGCCTGCACGAAAGTGGAAGATCCTGCTTTGACTAAAACACCTTCTAACATTCCCGAAATTCCTTTTCCAGTGGTCTCTTCAAAATTATCAAGATCTACTACATCAACTTCATCAAAACTATCATAGATCTTTCTACTTAAAGGATGGTTTGAGTTCCTTAATAGGCTTTTAACAGCCGACTCTTGTATAGAACTTAATGCGACACCATCATAAATAACATCGCTTTCCAATGTTGTGGTGATGGTCCCTGTTTTATCAAAAACTGCTTTATTGATCTTAGCCATCTTTTCGATAACCTGAGCATTTTTAAGGTACAGTTTATGCTTTCCAAAAATGCGCAACATATTACCTAAAGTAAACGGTGCAGCCAATGCAATGGCACAAGGACAAGCAATAATAAGAACCGCCGTAAATACATTCATAGCTTTAGATGGATCTAAGAACATCCAAATAGTGGTGGATATCAATGCAATACTCAGAACTACAATGGTAAAATACTTACTTATTCCATCGGTCAGAGATTGGAAGGAAGTAGTTTTGTCTTTATTAAATACATCATTCGTCCACAGCTGAGTTAAATAACTCTGTGAAACCGACGTTAAAACTTTCATTTCAACAACTCCCTCTAATTGTTTACCTCCAGCATAGATCTTATCTCCAGATCTTTTGATAACAGGTTTGGACTCACCGGTAACAAAGCTATAATCAATTTGAGTGGAAGCACTCATTAAAATTCCATCAACGGGAATCAACTCTTGATTTCGAATCAATAATCGATCTCCTTTTTCAACATCATAAATCTCAATGTTCTCCTCTTTATTATTCCTGATTCTAGTAACCGCAATTGGGAAATAGGATTTATAATCTCTTTCAAAAGACAAGAAATTATAGGTCTTCTGTTGGAAGAATTTTCCTAAAAGCAAGAAAAATACAAGACCTGCTAAACTGTCAAAGAAGCCTGTTCCCAGATCGAAAATAACTTCAGCTGAACTTCTCAAGAATAAAACTGTAATACCCAAAGCAATGGGCACGTCTATATTCAAGATTCTGGATCGCAATCCTTTGTAAGCCGATATGAAATATCCTTTGGCAGCATAAAAGACTACCGGCAGAGAGAAAACCAACATTAGGTAACGAAATACATACTTGTATTGTTCTAACCAATATTCTGAGACTTGAAAGTACTCTGGAAATGATAAAAACATAATATTTCCAAATGCAAAACCAGCGATCCCTAATTTATAGATCAAAGACCTATCTATATTCTTCGAACTTCCTACTGTATCCTCTAGACTGATATAAGGCTCATATCCTATAGAACTGAGTAGGATTACTATATCCTTTAAGGAAGTCTTTTCAGTACTAAAATGAACTCGAACGGTTTTCTTTGGAAAGTTGACTTGAGAAGAAATAACGCCCTTATTCAATCTTTGCAAATTTTCTAAAACCCAAATACAAGAGCTACAGTGAACATGAGGAATATAAACAGTCACTATTTGAAAGGATTCGTCTTCAAACTCAACTAGCTTAGACACTATACTTTCATTCTCTAAATAATCGTACTTTCCATTTATCTCTTCTGGTATGGCACCTGGATTATTCTGAAAATCGTAGTAGCAAGTCATATCATTCTCAGATAGCAGTTCATATACCGTCTTACAACCAAAACAGCAGAAAGATTTTTCTGCTATTTTTATATGTTGCTGTTCACATTTAGAACCGCAGTGAAAACAATGTTCAGTGCTCATAATTATTTATTTCCTCCATGCCTATACAAAAGTGGGCTATCTTTTCCTTTGAAAGAATGATAATTATCAGCTTTTTTTGTTACTTTAGAGGAGGCATAAATAAAAGCAAGTAATGAGTAAATGTGAACAGTGTATCGTACGTCAACTCAACTCTTTAGGTGAGCTGAACAAGGAAGAATTGATTCGTATTTCTGCATGTAAAACTTCTCAGTATTTCAAAAAAGGAGACGTTATCTTTGATGAAGGAGAATATATCAATGGTGTTTTCTGTATCAAGGATGGTGTCTGTAAGGTCACTAAGATGAGTACCAATGGCCGCGATCAGATCATAAAATTGATCAAGCGAGGTGACTTATTAGGTGAACGTAGTTTGATAGGAGAAGAAGCTTCGAACTTAAAGGCAACAGCCATTAATGATATGGAAGTTTGTTTTATTCCTAAGGAAGAAATTGTTCGTGATCTGAAACAGAACAATAACTTTACGATGAGTATTTTACGTGACTTTGCCTCTTCTTTAAAAGAAGCGGATAATGTGATCGTTGATATGGCTCAAAAAACGGTAAAACAGCGACTAGCCGAAACCTTATTGTATTTGAAAGAGAACTACGAAAAAACCCCTGAAGAACCTTTAGATATTCAACTTTCGCGAGAAGATATTGCTAGTATTATTGGAACGGCAACAGAATCTGCTATCCGACTTCTATCAGCCTTCAAAAAAGAAAATCTGATCAATTTAAAAGGAAAAGAAATCTACATTTTAGATGCAAAATCATTGCATCGAATTTCCGAAGGATTTTAAAGAATTATGGGAGTGAAAACTCTTTGGTGGTATTTGATAAAGTACATTATCAAATCATCATTATTTTTCTACACGAAGAGAATAGACGTCTCTGGTAAAGAAAATATTCCCAAAAAAGGTGCTGTTCTTTTTATGGTCAATCATCCTAACGGATTATTAGATCCATTAGTAGTAGCTGTAAACAATCCAAGAATCTTGCATTTCTTAGTAAGAGCAGCGGTCTTCAAAAAGAATACTGTCAGAAAACTTTTAGGTACTTTAAACTTAATGCCCATATACAGGATTAGAGACGGAGTGAAAGAACTTGGTAAGAATCAAGAGATCTTCGAAACTTGTTTTCAAATCTTGAAGGATGAAAAATCGTTAATGATCTTTCCTGAGGGAAGTCATGATAGAAGAAGAACCATCCGACCCTTAAGCAAAGGCTTTTCAAGGATCATTTTTGGAGCTATTGAAAAGTATCCAGAACTGCAAATCCATATCGTACCTGTTGGACTTACCTATCAAAATGCTTCAGTATTTCCTTCGAATGTATCAGTGAATTATGGAGCTCCTATTTTAGCGAATGACTATTTCGATCCAAATGATCAAAACAACAAGCTAAAAGAACTCAAAGAGCTTATTTCTACAGACCTAAAACAGTTGAGCGTACACATACCTGCTGATGAAAACTACAGTCAAACTCTCAATGAGTTGAACCAACATAACGTTGATTTCTTAGAGATTGATTCGGTAAATGAAATGATCTCTTCCGGAAAAATAAATGGTCGTAAAAGATCCATTCATCCTTTTGGGTTTCTAAAACCATTAATTATCATCAACTCAATAATCCCTTGGTTGTTGTGGAAATATGTTCATAAAAAAGTTGATGAAATAGAATTTGTAGACACCTTTAGATTTGGGTTCAATACAGTTTTAATTCCTGTCTTCTATATAATTCAATCATTGGTATTATATTTCTTTTATGGGGGTGTCGTCGGTAGTTTCTACTTTGTATCTTCTCTGTTCTTGGTATTTCTATACAGCAAAACACACCCGATTCCGACAGAGTTAAGCAAAAAACAATAGGAAAAGTTGACTATTCTATAATGGCTTCTTGGACCAATCTTTGAACTTCCGTTCGAATATCCTCTTTGACTAATCCCACATTTTCCATGGTAGGATATACTCTATTTGACAAAAAAACATAGATCAATCCGCTAGAAGGGTCTGCCCAGGTATAAGTTCCAGTAAAACCGCTATGTCCGAAACTTTCGTCGGAAACACAGCCACAGGTTGCTAAGATCTCAGGATCCAATTGAGGCTTATCAAATCCCAAACCTCTTCTTACTTCTTTATTCTTAAAATATCTTTTATTGAACTTATCAAAAGTAGAGGCTTTGAAATAACGTTTACCTCCATAATATCCTTTCTGCAGATACATTTGCATCATTTTGGCAATATCATTGGCATTGGAAAACAACCCTGCGTGTCCTCCTACTCCACCTTGCATTGCCGCCCCCATATCATGTACATAACCATGCAACAACTGATTTCTGTAGTAATTATCTTTCTCGGTTGGAACGATCTCTTTTTTCTTAAACTTTTTTAAGGGTAAATAAGACATTCTATTTGCACCTAATGAGCTGTAATACTCCTTTTCTACTAGTTCATTTAGATTCTTCTTATACTTTCTTTCCAGAGCTTCTTTCAGTAAATAATATCCAAGATCACTGTACTTATAACCAATGGATTCTCTTTGATCCGCTTCTTTGATAAACTTATAAATTGAATCCTTATAAGATCTATGTAAGTACAGATTATCTGCCACTTTAATAGAATACTTCTTCGACTTTTTAGATCTGTAATACTTTCTTAAGTTCTTCCTAGTAACGCTATCCTGAGTAAGTGTATAAAAGGGGATCCATGCTTGTAGCCTACCATAATGCGATAGCATTTCCTTGACTGTCACCGTATCCTTATTCGACTTTCTAAACTTCGGAAGTATTTCTTTAATACTTGCGTTTAAAGGAATCTTTCTTTCCTCTTCTGCCTTTATAAGCATAGGCAATGACGCTAAAATCTTAGTTAAAGAGGCTACGTCATAGATATCAGAATTTTTGACTGAGTCTTTTTTTTTGTCGGTATGAAACCCAAAACTTTTCTCATAGACCACTTCACCATGTCTTGCAACGAGGACTTGCAAACCAGGCGCCATTTTCTCTTGAAGGACATAATTGGCGACCGAGTCTATCTTTTTTAGTTTATCCGATGACATCCCTACCGATTCCGGTGACGAGTATTGAAGTCGCTTTAAATTCTTGGTAACAATTCCGGTACCAACCGGAAATTCTGACTTTATTGAAACAGGTAACTTTCCAGTTGCCGAAATCGCACCAAAAATAGTCTGCGCCGCTATTTCCTGAGCTAGTTTCGAGTTTTGATAAGCGATTAATATCCCCTCAATATCATCAAAAGAGTTCACATCTAATAGACTATAAGGGCTTGCAAAAACAGAGAGAATCGTCTTGTTTTTCTTGGATAACTTTTCTAACCAATTCAGTTCTTCTTTAGAAAACTTAAAAGGTTTCCAAGGATGTTTATTCGACTTGTGATACCCTATGATCACAACATCATATTTTTTGAGTTCTTTGTTTAGATCATCAACATTATCTCCTGTCACTTTCTGAATATTCGTATACTTTCTTAAAAGTGACAAAAAGTGACTCCCAGAATCATCTCCAAGCGGAACATAAGCGATCTTTTCATTCTTTTTTAAATCTTGAATTGGAAGAATTTGCTTTTTATTCTTAATGACCGTCATAGATGCTTTAACCAATTCTCTATGAAGAACATCATCGGAAGTTCTATTAAGATCAGGTAATAAGTTCAAAGTATCAATGGGTTGGAATTTATGCAATCCAACTTTGTATTTAGCTAGAAGAATTTTCTTCACCGATTCGTTCACTCTTTCAATGGAAAGAGAACCATTTTCCAGAGACCTTTTCATAAGATCAATACTTGCAGGAACATCTTGAGGAATCAATAAGATATCATTCCCGGCTTGGATGGCTGCAAGATCAATTTCGGCTGATGTCGAGTAATTCGCAGCTCCCTTCATGTTCAATCCATCGGTAAAGATCAATCCTAGAAAACCAAGGTCTCCTTTTAATAAATCTGTCACAACAGGTTTCGATAAAGAGGTAGGTAATTTGGGATTCGATTCTAAGACTGGAATACTCAGATGTGCCGTCATTACACTGGCTACACCACCATCAAACACTTTCTTATATGGATATAATTCTATATTCTCCAATCGTTCCTTGTCGAAATTCAATACAGGTAATCCAATATGCGAATCCGTTGCTGTATCTCCATGACCCGGAAAATGCTTAGCATTGGCCAAAACTCCCATACTTTGCATACCCTGACTGAAGGCAATGGCTTTTGAGGTTACGTTCTTCTTGTCTTCACCAAAAGAGCGATTTCCGATAATCGGATTGTTTGGGTTTGTATTAATATCGACTACAGGCGCAAAATTCACATGAATTCCTAATCGCTTGCAGTGTTCTCCTAAATGTTTTCCAAAATCTCTTATCAAATCTTCGTTCTGAACAGAACCCAAGGTCATATTCCAGGGAAATCTATAGGTATCTTTTAAACGCATATCTAAACCCCATTCACCATCAAAACCAATCAATAAAGGAACCTTAGATAGCTCTTGATATTTACTAGTTAATACTGCTTGTTTTTGAGGAGTTCCCTGCATGAAGATCAAATTTCCCACGTGGTACTTTGTGATCATTTCTATAATAAAATCCTCATGGTTTTGGTCTTTATTAGAGTAAGCCTGGATCATGAAGAGTTGACCGATCTTCTCTTCTACAGACATGTTGTTTAAAATACTATCTGCCCATTGTTGTTGAACATAATAATCATCGGTTCTCAAAGGATCGAAATTCTGAGAAAACGATACAAAAGAGATCAGCAACAATAAACTTAGGAAGACTTTATTCATACTTTCTTTTCAGTTCAAAAATTACACCAGAAAACGTTTATGCCAGCTCTTTTCAGCAGGGACTTCCCATCCATTTTCTAATTCATCCTTGGTTGATACCATATTATTAAAAACGACGGTTTCTGCATTTATTTTCTTTTGTTTCGCATATTCTCTAAATGCATTCATTTTTACAATATTAATATGATCTCCTACTTTGAATGAAATATTCATTTTGTCCATCATATCAACTTGTAAAGCTTTTTCTAATTCTTGCACAAAATGGACAGAAGCATCGATAGAACATCCAGAAACATTATTGAAACCTTCATCTACAGCTAAAACTAAAAACTGATTGTATTTAATTGCAAAAGATCCTTTTAGGTCTGATCCATGGCGAGTCCATTGATTAATAAATGCGATTGCATTCTTAGAGATAAACTCCATCTCTTCGGGGCTAAACTCCCTGTCTGATTGGTAAACCCAGACTCTTGAATTATTTGGTAACTGATCGTATTCTACAAACATTTTTATTGCTACTATTTAATTGGATAAAGTTACGGAAATCGCAGGAACATAACCTTTCAATCTGCCTCTTTTCGTGTAGGGCAATTCTATCCATTCTCCATTTGTGTAAATGAAGTTTCTACTATATTTTTTAAAAGCTCTAGACTTGGTGACACCAATCACCGGAGAATAAAAACCTTCTTCAGTAGGATCCTTATCATTCTTCCCATATTTATTGAATGGGATAAATAATTTCTCAAAGGCTACAAAAAAACCATTCTCTGGCATTCTTATATTATGATCCGTAATGTCTAACTTTACTTGCGTTTGATTCTCGGAAATTTCAATAGGAATATTCTTTAGCAAAAGATCCGACTTAGGCTTAACTGTTTGTTCATCAAGGTCAAAAATTCGAAAACGGAATTTTGATTTTTTATTGCTTCTTCTCGGGAACTCTATGGTGATCGTTTTCAAATAGGGACAACAGTCATCTTTTTTTGTATTCGGAAAGTACTTTGCTACCATTCTCAGACCCCTGCTATGCATAGAAATAATGCCTTTTTTTACCGGATCCAAAACAACTTCATTCTCTAGTTTTCTGGTTAAAATAATCTCGTTTAAAACCTCTGTTTTTGAGTTTAGGTACAATATTCCTTTTTGAATGGAAGCAGCTGTGACCACAGTGTCCTTATAGTTCAAACATGAAATATGGATCTGTTTCTCTAGATACTTTTTATCGATGTACATGCTGAAAGTACCATCTTCATTTGAAGAGATTCCTTTTTGAGAATTCAAAAAACTTAAATTGGCATATACAATAGGTTCTTTGGTTTCTGCATCCAATAACTTCCCTTTGAACTCCATTCTCTGTGCCTGAATAGGGAAAGATAGTAATAAGATCAACCAAAGAAACTTCCTCATTATCTATTGTTGAACTTGTTTTGTAGAGCTCTCAATTTTTCCTCATCCGTCATTGTACTTTTTGGAGCAGACATTCGTGCCTTGATTTCTCGAAGAACTTTTTTAGTATACAATGGAAAATCAGCATTTTGAATCCAAGCATTGTAACCTGGATTTTCTTTGAGAACATCTTCAACGGTTCTGCCCTTGTACTTTCCAAAAGAAAAGATCTCTTGGTCTTGATCATTAAATAAAATAAATCCGGCAAAATCAGCTCTTTTTGAATGCGTCGAAAAATCACTCATAGCATCAACTGAATTTTCTAGATCCTCATATCTATCTAATTGGGCTTTTAATATCTCATAAGTAGCATTGGTATCTGCCTCCGCTGAGTGGGCATCATCAAGGTCTTTACCACAGTAGAATTTGTATCCCGCACTCAAGGTTCTTTGCTCTTTTTTATGGAAAATAACCTGAACATCTATCGCTTTTCTTGAGTTCATATCAAAATCGATTCCCGCCCGGAGTAATTCCTCGGCTAATAAAGGGATATCAAAACGATTTGAATTAAAT
>CAZDKB010000087.1:0-10908 GCA_964505885.1 uncultured Flavobacterium sp. | reverse complement strand
CCGTGACTGCCACAACAACAGATGGAACGGGATGTTCAAGAACAAGAGAAATTCAAGTGAATGAATCGATCATAGCCACCCTCACCGAGAATGACGTGACTATTGTAGATGATTCTGAAAACAATTCCATCACCATAGACCCTACAAACCTGGGTATTGGAGATTATGAATTTGCGCTTACCGATGACAATGATATTATCATTAGAAGTTATCAAGATGATCCACTGTTTGAAAATCTAGAAGGTGGGATTTACACTATTCTGATCCGTGACAAGAATGGTTGTGGAGTAGCCAACCTAGATGTATCCGTTGTTGTATTCCCTAAGTTCTTTACTCCCAACAACGATGGAATCAAAGATACTTGGGCTATTAGAGGTGTTAATTCATTCTTCTTCCCGGAATCTCAGGTGAGTATCTTTAACCGTTTTGGGAAATTAGTTGCTAAAATCGATGTAGACAATGCAGGTTGGGATGGAACTTTCAATGGCAATGTTCTTCCCTCAGATGATTATTGGTACTTCATCAGGTTGGTGGATAGAAATGGGGTAGTGAGAGAAAGAAGAGGGAACATTTCACTTCTTCGTAAATAACAAACTCCCCTTTTTTAGCGAATAAATTCCCCTGTTCTAGGTACATTTAAATTTCATCAAATTTGGGAATTGACAAGAAGAGAGATATGCTCTAACTTCGAAGTGTCATGAGAAATAGTCCCCCTAAATATTTCTGTGCACTTCTTTTTTGTCTCCTTTTTTCAGCGTTTGCGTTCGGGCAACTAAGCAAGAAGCACTATATCCCTCCACTGACCTTTGCATCACAAGGAAATGCAGGCCCACAAGATCAATATATCTATATATCAACCCCAAATAATCTGAATGTTACTTATACAATCATACCATTAGGTCAGCCAGCATCTTCTATAATTACGGGAACTGTAAACAATAATAACCCAGCAGAAATCTTTTTAGGAACCGGTGTCGGGCAGTTGTTCCAACATTCATCAGAAACAAGTGAAGTCGTGAATGATCATGGTTTCATCATTGAAGCGGAAGACGTCATCTATGTATCGGTAAGAATGCGCGCAGGTAATTCTGCTCAAGCAGGAGCCCTTGTAAGTAAGGGTAATGCCGCTTTAGGAACAATATTCAGAGCCGGTTCTTATACTAACGAGAATCCCCAAAGCAACTATCTTAATTTCTTTTCTTTTATGGCAACGGAGAATAATACAACCGTCGTCATAGATGACCTACCTTCGGGCTTATCCATCCGTAACTATACTGGCAGTTTTCCGATTACCGTCAGCTTGAATGAAGGAGAAAGTTATGTTGTAGCGACCAATAGCAATGAAAACGCAGTGAACAGAGACGGTCTTATTGGAACTTTAATCCAATCAGACAAACCTATTGTGATGAACTCTGGCTCAGCAAACGGAAGTTTTCATAATGGAAATGGAAGAGATTATGGAATTGATCAAATTGTTGGTCTCGACCGAATAGGATCCGAATACATATTTGTTCGTGGGGATGGTGCAAATACCTTCGAAAATGTACTCATCGTTGCTCATGAAGACGATACTGAGATCTTTATCAATGGAAACACTTCAGTTGCTAGTATTGATGCTGGGGAGTATTACTTGATAGAGGGTGATAGTTATAACAGTAACGGTAATATGTATGTGAGTACCTCCAATAACGTCTTCGCCTATCAAGGTGTTGGTGGCAATGGTAATAATGAACCAAATCAAGGAATGTTCTTTGTTCCTCCACTAAGCTGTAACAACCGAGGTGATCTGAATAGTATTGCAAATATTCAAAATATTGGAACTAGAGTCTATAATGGTGGTATTACAATTGTCACCAATAAAAACTCTGATGTAGAAATTAATGGGTTGCCTATTGCCAATTTTTCACCTGCGGGTCCTTTCGATGTAGATGGAAACACTGACTATGTGACCTATAAAGTTTTAGGGCTCACAGATAATGTATCTGTTGTAAGCACGGGTGAATTGTACTGTGCCTACTTTAATTTTAATGGTGTGGCCACATCTGGTAGCTTTTATTCTGGATTCCCATCCCCTCCTGAGATAGATTTTAACCTGGATGTCACCGCAGCCGGAAATTGTATACCCAATATAACTTTAGAAGCATTTAATACGGATGTATTCGATTCTATAGAGTGGTATTATGATGATGGTACAGGCTTTGTTGGAACTGGAGATTCTACAGATAGTTTTAAACCCCTAGAACCAGGTGGTTATAAATTAAGAGGAACCATCATATGTTCAGGGCTCACTTTTGATTCTCCAGAAGTACGAGTAAGTGTTTGTCCAGACGATTTTGATGGGGATTTGATTATTGATAATGTAGACATCGATATCGACAATGATGGAGTTCTAAACTGTGATGAATCTCTGGGCGATGTAATCATAGATCTTTCTGACAATCAACAACCTGTCCTCAACTTTATAGATGGTAGTACCAATTCTAATTTCATAACCTCTGATTTAATTAGCGAATCTAGTTCTGGAAATATTACTGATCTAAATACCGAAAATACTGGCGACTTCACCTCTACCCTGGGAAGTGCGATCTCTGCAAGAATCGAATACAGAATGGATTTCGAAGAGGATGTTAATTTTCTGTTTAGAGAAAAAACAGGATATTCTCATAATTCTGTGGCTGGTGAAGTATTCACTATAATCATTGGTCCATCCGAGCAAAATATAACACTACTTGATCCCGACAATCAAATTTTAGTCGATACAGATTTCGATGGAATCTTCGAAGCTGGCGTAACTAATTTTTCAACTTCAGAAATACGATTTAGATACAATCCTTCTCCTAATGGAAGTACACCTTACCGATTTGTTGCGAGTAAGATTGATTATGCAATCTTTAGACATCAACTTAGCAATACTGCGGAAGAATCGTCTTTTGAAGGTCATTTTGCCTTGACCTGTTTCTCTAGAGATTCAGATGGCGATGGCAATGAAGATGCACATGATCTTGACACAGATAATGACGGTATTCCAGATCTTCTAGAAGCCATTGGGAATATTATATCATTGAGTAATAATGACTCTGACTTTGATGGTTTAGACGATATATTCAACAATATTGGAGTAACACCTTATGACAGCGATAACGACGGTATTCCTGATATCTTAGATCTTGATAGTGATAATGATGGTATTTATGATCTATTTGAGGCTGGCCACGGACAAAATGATGATAATCTTGATGGAGTCATTGACAATTCTGAAACAGACTCTGGAAATAACGGTCTCTTTGATTTGATCGAAACTATTGTTGATAGTGGAATTCTCAATTTTTTATTAGGAAATTCAGATAATGACAATCTACTAGATGCAACTGAACTCGACAGTGATAATGATCTTTGTTTTGATGTATTAGAAGCAGGATTTACCGATACTGATAATGATGGAATTCTTGATAGTTCTCCAGTTCAAGTTGATGACCGAGGTATTGTCCTCAATTCAGTTGATGGTTATACTGAACCTTCCTATGATTTTACCATCTATGCGCCTATTGAAATAAATACTCCATTTATGGATGTCAGCTTTTGTGAAGGCTCACAAGCCACGATCTCTATCAATACAACGGCAGATATCTTTCAATGGCAAGTCTCTACGAATGGAGGCGACTGGAATGATATAACCGATGATGGAACTTATTCAGGATCTACAAGTAATACTCTAGAGATAAACAACTTACCCTTAACATTAAATAATTACCAATTCCGTGTTTACCTGGAAAGAACAGGGAACTCTTGTTCTGAACTCAGTAATTCGATTGTTCTAACTGTAGAACCCCTTCCTGTATTAAGTTCTGATGTTGTTTTAAATATCTGTGATGATGATGCAGACGGTATTGCCATATTTGATCTATCCGAATCCATAGCAATGCTCTCAACGAACTTTACGAATGAAACATTTCAATTTTATTCATCACAAGTAGATGCATTGTCAAATATCAACCCTATCATCAATTTCACGAGCTATTCAAACACAATACCGACAAATGAAACTATTTGGGTAAGCGCAACCTCTTATTTTGGTTGTAGAACTATAAGCTCGATTGGCTTGCATGTTTCTACTACTCAACTACCCTCTACTTTCTTAAGAACATTCAATTCATGTGATGACTTTCTAGACATAAACGGTAACGATAATGACAACAATGATGACCGAGACGGAATTGCTTTCTTTGACTTTAGCATTGTAACCCCTGAAATACTCTCTATCTTTCCTAATAATCAAAATCTTGAGATCAGCTATTATCAATCTGAAAGTGATGCTATAACTCAGCAAAATCCAATCACAGATATTGAGAATTACAGAAATATATCATCCCCAAACAGTCAGCAAATCTATGTACGAATCAACGATCTGGATGCAAGCTCTTGTAATAGTATAGGTCCTTATATCGAACTTTCTGTTGAGCCTGTTCCTGACATCAATTCTGTAATGTCTATTGAATTATGTGATGACGATACAGACGGATTTGTATCTGGTTTCGATCTAAATGCTCAAATAGATCAGATTTTGGGAGGTCAGAACCCAGCGAATTATAATGTAAGCTTTCATCTATCATTATCAGAGGCAAGAGAAAACCTAAACGCGATTTCGGAAACCTCAAATTTCTCCAATACGATTGCAAATCAGCAGAGTATTTATGTAAGAGTGGAAAACCTAACAACAGGATGTAATAGCTCAGCCTTGGCCTTTGACCTGATTGTTCATCCACAACCGATTATAAATCCAGTTGAAGATCTAATCTTTTGTGATGATGCTTCAGATGGTTCGGCGAGCAACGGATTCATTCAAAATATTGATCTCAATTCTCAAATATCAATTATTCTAGGAACTCAAGATCCTTCTTCTTATATAGTCACCTTTTATTCAAATTCAAACGACGCTGCAGCTGGAATCAACTCTCTTGTCAGTCCTTATGAGAATTTAAATGCTTACCAGGAATCCATTTTCATAAGAATTGAAAACCTTATTACTGGCTGCTCAAACATCGATTCTTTTGAACTAATTGTCAATACTGAACCACAGATTCAATCAATTCCAGATGTTGAGTTCTGTGATGACGATTCAGACGGAATTATTTCAAATATTCAACTAGCAGATTATATTCCTTCCATTCTAGAGTCATTGGATCCTGCAGATTATGAAGTTAGCTTTCATGAAACCTCAGATGACGCTGTTTCAGGGAACAATCCCTTAAGCCTGTCATTTACTAATACAAATCCAAATCAACAAGAGATCTTTATAAGAGTTTTAGACCTTGCAACAGGGTGTGTTCATACCAATTCCTCATTTAGGATCGTCGTATTACCTCAACCCATCGTTATAAATCCTCCGAATTTAGAATTATGTGATAACGATGATGACGGTATAATGAGTGGTTTCAATCTCGACGATCAAACATCGATAATTTTGGGAAATCTAAATCCCAATACACACCCTGTTTCTTATCATCTCAGCGAATCCGATGCTCAATTAGGAATAAATGCAATTTCCAATACCAGCAATTTCCAAAATACAATATCAAACTTGCAAACCATATACGTAAGAGTGGAAGATTTAGGATCTGCTTGTGCTAATTTTAGTGTCTCCTTTGATTTGATCGTAAACCCTTTACCTATAATCAACCCGCCCAGTGATCTCATACTTTGTGATACAAATTCTGATGGTTTAGTTCAAGACATTGATCTCTCCATGGTAACTACTGAAATCCTCGGAGATCAAGATCCAAACAATTTTATGGTTACGTATTATCTTTCTCAATCTGATTTGGAGACGGCTTCCAATCCTATAAGTAGTCCGTTTACCAACACTCAGGCCAACATTCAAACCTTATTCGTAAGAATAGATAACCTAAGCACAAACTGCTATACAAGTACTAGTAGCTTCGATATCATCATCAATTCGGCACCTCTCATTTATCCAACAGATAATATTGAGATTTGTGATAATGACGAAGATGGTGATGACGCCAATGGATTTGTTCAGAATATTGATCTATTAGCACAAATACCTCAACTTTTAGGCACAGATCAATCTACGGAAGATTTTGAAGTTGAATTTTATGAGTCACTTGAAGATGCGCAACTTGGAAATAATTCTTTAAACTCTCCATATTCCAATACAGATCCTGATTCTCAGATCATCTATGTGAGTGTTGAAAATAAAAATACCGGCTGTTCATCGATTACAAGAGCATTCAGTATCAATATAAACAGCTTACCCGAATATGAGGTCAACACTCCTCAATTCATTTGTGTCGGTGAAGAGTCTATTGAGCTCAGTGTTGAAAATCCTTCCGATACTTACGACTATTTCTGGATCGATAATGACGGAGAAACAATACTAGGTGAAACCATAACGGTAACTGCAGGAGGTACGTATTCAGTAACCGCAATCAAAGCAGATGGTAGTGGATGTTCGGTAACAAAAGATATTATTGTTAATCAATCCTCAATTCCTATTTTAACTGATGAGCATGTAATCATTGATGATGGAAACGAAAACAACTCAATTTTAGTCAATGATAATATCGGTGTCTTGGGCATTGGAGATTATGAATATGCCCTTTTGGATGCAGACAGGGAGATCGTTTATGAATATCAAGACGAATCATTCTTTGGAAATCTTCGCGGTGGAATCTATTTTATATTGGTGAGAGATAAAAATGGATGTGGGCAGGCCGAATTAGAAGTTGCAGTCTTAGAGGTTCCTAAATTCTTCACCCCTAATAATGATGGGATCAATGATCTATGGAACTTAAAAGGAATCACAACAGAATTCAAAGATTATTTTCCCGTAAGTAAGATTTCAGTGTTTGATCGATACGGAAAATTCATCGCCAATTTTTCAATAGAAGAACCTGGTTGGAACGGAAGATATAATGGTCAGGTTCTTATGAGTAATGATTATTGGTATTCTATAACGCTCAGAGATAGAAATGGTCGAATGAGAGAGGTGAAAGGAAACATGTCTTTGTTACGAAGAGAATGATCTTTATTCCCCGAAAATGGGGAGATTAAAATTTCATTGTTTTTGGGAATTGACAGCCATCTTTACATCATTTATCTTTGAATAAACAAAGTAACATAATGTCCCCCAACTATGTTATAGGTTGTCTGGATGTTGATGATTTGTCTTCATCACATCCGGACAATTACAACCAACTGATGAAAAAGAAAAGGCCGGGTAAATCCCTAATAACCCCGTCCCCCAACGAGAAAATAAAACGCTAGTTTTATTTTCAATATTCCATCTCATAAAAAGAATATCCTTCGTATTTTTATGAGATGGATTTTAAATTACAATCGGAATTCAAACCTACTGGAGATCAGCCTGAAGCGATAAAGCAATTAGCCGAAGGAATTGAATCTAATGAGAAATATCAGACACTTTTAGGAGTTACAGGATCTGGAAAAACCTTTTCTGTAGCCAATGTTGTTGAAAAAGTAAATAGACCTACTTTGGTCTTGGCACATAATAAGACGCTAGCGGCTCAATTGTACTCAGAGTTCAAACAATTCTTCCCTGAAAACGCAGTAGAGTATTTCGTTTCTTATTACGACTATTATCAACCTGAAGCTTATATCCCAGTGACAGGTACCTATATAGAAAAAGATCTTTCGATTAATGATGATATCGAAAGGCTTAGACTTAGCACAACCTCTTCCCTACTTTCTGGAAGAAGAGACGTTCTTGTGGTTGCCTCGGTTTCCTGTTTATATGGAATCGGGAATCCGGTTGAATTTAAAAAGAATGTTATTCCTATTGAGGTAGGTCAGATCATCTCTCGAACTAAGTTTTTACATCAATTAGTTACCAGTCTTTATTCTCGAACCGATGTAGAGATCAAAAGCGGAACATTTAAAGTGAAAGGTGATGTTGTTACTATTTTTCCATCCTATGGAGAAAACGGATATCGAGTTCATTTTTTTGGTGATGAGATCGAAGAAATTGAATCCATAGACATTGTTTCTAATACAGTTATTGAAAGGTTCGAGCAACTAACAATCTATCCAGCGAATCTATTTGTGACATCTCCTGATGTACTACAAAATGCCATTCACCAAATTCAGGATGATCTTATGAAGCAATATGATTACTTTAAAGAGATCGGAAAGCATTTGGAAGCAAAAAGACTGAAAGAACGAACGGAATTCGATTTAGAAATGATTCGAGAATTGGGATATTGTTCTGGAATCGAGAATTACTCGAGATATCTCGATGGTCGTGATGCTGGAACTCGACCTTTCTGTTTGCTGGACTATTTTCCTAAAGATTATCTTATGGTGATAGATGAAAGTCATGTCACCATTCCTCAAACTCATGCGATGTATGGCGGAGATAGAAGTAGAAAAGAGAATTTAGTTGAATACGGATTCCGACTTCCCGCGGCGATGGACAATAGACCTCTTAAATTTGAAGAGTTCGAGGCACTTCAAAACCAGGTAATTTACGTGAGCGCTACACCTGCCGATTACGAGCTACAGAATACCGAAGGCCTATTTGTTGAGCAAGTCATTCGTCCCACAGGACTATTAGATCCAGAAATTGAAATACGTCCTAGCTTAAATCAAATTGATGATCTTATAGAAGAAATTCAGATTCGAGTTGACAAAGATGAGCGTACTTTGGTGACAACATTAACCAAGCGAATGGCTGAAGAACTGACCAAATACCTAACGAGGATTCAAGTTCGATGTAGATATATCCACTCAGATGTTGATACTTTAGAAAGAGTAGAAATCATGCAAGATTTGAGAAAAGGATTGTTTGATGTACTGGTAGGAGTTAATTTGTTAAGAGAAGGATTAGATCTCCCTGAAGTTTCTTTGGTGGCTATCCTAGACGCCGATAAAGAAGGTTTTTTAAGATCCCACAGATCATTAACTCAGACGGTGGGAAGGGCTGCAAGAAATGTCAATGGTAAAGCCATTATGTATGCGGATAAGATCACTCGTAGTATGCAATTAACCATTGATGAAACACAGCGTAGACGAGAAAAACAGGTGGCCTACAATACAGCTCACAACATCACTCCAAAGCAGATCAACAAGAAGATAGATACTACATTGTCGAGACAGGCAGTAGCATCCTATCAATACAACTCTGCCATAGAAAAAGCAGCTGAGCAAGACCTACAATATTTACCAAAAGAGGAAATAGAAAAGAGAATTCGCACTAAAAGAAAACAAATGGAAGAAGCTGCGAAGGCATTAGATTTTATTGAGGCCGCTAAACTCAGGGACGAGATAGCTTTATTGAAAGAAAAGATCTAAGAATTCATTTCTTATATTTAGATGCTTTTAGCAAATGTTTAAATTGCTGTATTCTCAAATATTCGTCTAAAAATGAATTCAAAACAAAACCTTTGGAGTATCACATCACTCCTTTTCTCTGTTGTTATTTTTATTGCATCTTGTTCAAAAGAAGATGACTATTATGTTATAAGTACCAAAACCATGGGAGAAGGTACAGGTTTCGACAAGACTTTTTTTCTGGTGAAAGACCTTGAGAAAACAAGAAATTATTTTGCAGACACCTTAGGATTTAGCATCCCGAATCCGAAACGATTTCAGAAGTCAAATTATGAGGGTGTCATGACCACTCGTATGAGACTACCAGATTTATCTTCAATCCATTTTTTAGCTGTTGAAGACTCCATCAAAAGTGATAAAACTCCTAAGGAATTTACGGATTATTTGTCCACACAAGAAGGATTGTACAAGTACACAATATCGAGCTCACAATTAGACACAACTAGAAATTGGCTAAGTGCACAAGGATTCATGATGGATTCTATAAATGATTACAGAACCTCTTTCTCTACTTCTGAAAGCTGGTCAAGAGATAATGGAGGCTCGCAAGAACGCAGTCTTGATTTTAACGAAAAGAACAAGTCTTATTATCCAACCTTTTTACAGAATGCAAATTCAGACTACAAGAAGACCCAACAATGGTGGAACACCTATTATGCTTATAATCGAAGTTTTTCAAACCATAAAAACGGAGTAGTCGGAATTTCAAGCATAGGAATCATTGTGGATACCTTAGAAGTAGCGTCTAAAGAGTTTAAAAGAATGGGGTTCGAGGAAATCAATACATCACAGAATGAAGTTGCTAGTTTCAAAGTCAAACGAAATCAAACTCTTGATTTGATCGCTCCTAAATCTGAAGATCTTGAATTACTAAATTTCATAAAGGAAAGTCCTACCAGAACTTATTATATGCGTTTCGAGGTGAAAAATCTAGACTCGACTTTTCATTATTTTTCAGATAAATTACCAGAAAATGCATTTTCCTTAGACACAATTTCCAATAGAATAACAATTGAAAGAGAATTTGCTTTAGGAGTTGAATTACAGTTTCAACAGGAATCATCAGAGCAAGCATTAATGGCTCAACAATTGAAAATTGGTGGTAAATTGGACAGTGTGGCCTCGAACAACGCAGAGCAATTATATTTAAAATACTGTGCCTTATGTCATGGAGAAGATAGAGAAGGCTATGCAGCCGATAATGCACCCTCATTGAGATCACACTCTTTATTAGCATCATCGAAGGACAATAACTTCATGAGATATACTATTCAATTTGGAAGAGCCAATACAGCAATGGGTGGATATTTGGACGATCGTGGTGGACCTATGGAATATATTGAGATCGAGCTTTTGCTTCAATGGTTGAACGAACAGGCAGGAGTTGAAGAGGGAATAGGAAACCTTAGAGATCCAGTAGAAGGTGATGAAGTTGTTGGTAAAAAAATCTATGAACAAACCTGTGCAGTTTGTCATGGAAAAAATGGTGAGCGACAAACTGCTCCAGCTCTAGGCAACCCAATGCTACTCGCAACAGCAACG
>CAZDKB010000086.1:0-11013 GCA_964505885.1 uncultured Flavobacterium sp. | reverse complement strand
AATCAAATTGCCCTCGTTTCCCCAAGGACCTTGAATAATAGGCATCCTTTTCTTGGAATTTAAGATCATAAGAGGTGGTTTCTACCAATTTTCTGTTCTGCAGATTTGTTTTGAATCTTTGAAAAAATGTATCATTCAAATTCAATTCGTCATAGATATAAGTAACATCAATAGTGTAAGTACTTGTGAGATTCTTGGTAGTATCTGCTGAGAAGATAGAGGTTTGATTTTTATCGAAATACAAATTGGTTTTCCAATTTTTTGGAAGAGGTAGCTTGAATTTTTTATCCACATCCTCAACCAATTCAATATTATCGTAGGATTCTGGATCGCAATCTAGATCTTTTGATATTTGTGATTGTTTGGAACAGGAAACCAAAACAATTAGGCAAAGCAGCGTAATTAGTTTCCTCATTAAGGTAATCTTAATTTACCTAGCTTTTCGTAGCCAGATAGCCAAGCAAAATTTCTATCCACAAACTGAATAGAATAATAACTATCGCCACTAACTTTTGTCCAAGTGAGCCCGCCATCCTTAGAGTAGGAAACTCCTGTTTTACCAACGGTAAAAACTTCTTTCCCTTGAGTATTTGGCACATACTGAACACAACTCCTATAATTAGGATCTTGCCCATCAGCAACAAGTGTCCATGTTCTTCCTCCATCGGTGGTTATTGCCTTATTCGCTTTATTCTGATCTGCTTTAGAATAATCACCTCCTATGATAATTCCATTGTTTTCATCAGCAAAATCAACAGAATAGATACCTTGAGGACCATCACCTTGAATAATAGGAGTTTCAAAAACTTCCCAAGTGTTACCAAGGTCTGAGCTTTTAAAAACTCTTGCCTTTGCTCCACCAGTTACGATCCAAGCGGTATTACCCAATGTCTTGATATTAGTATTAGAAGCAGCAAACGCAGCTTCACCTTCTATTACTTTAGGTAGTTTGTCACAAGGTATTTTGTTCCAGGTATTACCACCATCTTTCGTTAAGATAATCGACAAACAATCTTCTGTAGGATCGCCCATGGCAATTCCGTTTAAGGAATCAAAAAACTTCATAGAATCATAAAATACTTTCTCATGTTTTTCTTCGTAGACGATAGTTTTCTCTCCGTTGTCAACAACCTTATATAAGACAGCCGGATTTGCTACAGATAAAATAAATTCATCCTTTCCATTTGAAGCAATCGCTCTAAATGGAAGTTGAAGAGTATCTGAATACATTATGCTTACTTGCTCAAGAGAGACTCCTTCATAAGTGCCGTAACCATTGGAAGCACCAAAAACAACCTTAGAATTATCTACGGCATGAATCGCTCTAACCGAAGTTCCTTTCATTAAAGGAACGACTTCAATCTCTATTTTTTTGATGTCTCTTGATTGGTATTCAGACTGACATGAATATAGAGCTGTCAGCAAAAGACTGAGAACGAAGAATCTCTTCATGTATTCTTAATTAAATCGTTAAGCCTTAATTCTTAATATTGGTATACATATTATTAAAGGCAGGAGAATTGCTTTTTGAGCCAGCGATTTCATCCATAGGAGGAAGGGTTGGTCCAGAAGACATTCTATTCCCTGTGGTGATCAATATCATAGCTCTATCCAATAAAGGATCTGATCTTTCTCCTAATACTCCTAGATCTTCATAATCTTCTCGGAGATTTACAGTTGGAACGATTCCGTTAGGTTGATTTGTACCATTAGAGTTTAAAAGTTCTGTTACCAAAGGTTGAATTGCCCAAGTGTGATTTGGATTTAGATTATCTCCATTTCTTGTTAAGTTATCAGAATCATATAAAGTAATAGAACCATGCACTTTACCAAGAGTGGTAGTTCCCACAGTGCTAACCTGAATATAAGGATCCAAACCATTAATCACAAGTTCTGATGCAGAAGCAGTGCTTCCGGTTGTAATAAAATATACTCTAGTTAAGTTTAATTTATTGATAGTTTCCTGCAATATTAGTTGACCGTTGCTATCTCGATTTTCTATCTGATCTGTGAAATTATTGATAAAGTCGTTCGGATCGATAACCCCTTGAACTTTAGAGTTCCAAACTTCTTGTGAGAACATCTGACCTGTAAATTGTCCTGTAACCATCGTCGCCATCCAACGTGCAGAGTTTGCTCTACCACCACCATTATATCTCAGATCAATGATAAGGTCTGTAATATTTTCTGACTGAAAGTATGCGAAAGCATCGTTCAATTGAGAATCGTAATTAAATGCAAACTGATTGTACATCAAATATCCTACTTTGTGAGATCCATCTGTAATGGTAGTTCTCACATGAATCGGATTTTCTTGTAATTGAGTTTTGGTAAGTGCAATGGTATTGGTTGTTGCAATAGGATCTCCGTTATTAAAATCTGCTAGTGTGATAGTATAGACGTCATTACCAAACAATAAAGAACTAAAGTTCGTATCAGTTAACTGTTGTCCATCAACCTCAGAGAATAGCATACCACGGGTTACCCCTTGGGTCTCTGCATCAGATCCTGGGATTACATATCTTACATATCCAAATACAATCGATGGGTCATTTGCATAACGAACCAATCCGAATTCCATTCCATTACTCACTGCAAGCCCTTGAAATTGATTTTCTAGAGCAATATAATCGTCTACGATCCATGAGAATCGGTCAACAGTTCCTGGTTGAAATAAGATCGATTGGAAAAATTGGGCTGGATCAGGGAAGTTTGCTAAATAATCATTTAATTGTCCTTGAGTGGAAAAGCGTGAATCCGCTAAGTCCGGAACATCCTCTTGCCATAAGTAGAACAAGTTCATGGCCTTCCATACAAAATCTTGAATTTCAACATTTGCATCAACACCATCGGATTTCTGACAACCCACAAAAGAAAAATTAACAAATAAAATAAAGGCTAAAACTTTAATAAAGGTAGATTTCATAGGATATTCTTGTTTAAGAAGACAACGCAATTTACGGATAAATAGTATTTTTTTTAATAACTATGTAACAAAATTAACTGCACCTCGTCGTAAGGGTGTAAATCAATAATGTAGAAGTGAAAAACATTAAAAGTTTACAAAACTAATTACAAGTAACTAATGAACCAATCGGACTTTTTAAAAGTTGTTTTACCGTTTAAGGATAAAGTCTTCAGATTAGCCAAAAGACTTCTAGTCTCTACAGAGGAGGCAGAGGATGCTACACAAGAATTACTCTTTAAACTCTGGAGAAACAAAGAAAAGTTGGCCGAATACAAAAATGTAGAAGCCTTTGCCATGACAATGACGAAAAACTATTGTTATGACCGATTGAAATCAAAGCAGGCTAGCAACCTCACATTAGTTCACAGTAATTATAAAGAAAAAGATACGAGCTTAGATAAAAAAGTAGAGTATCAAGATACAGTAAGCCAAGTACACAAGCTCATTGAAAAGTTACCAGAACAACAAAAGATCATCATTCAACTGAGAGACATTGAACAGTACGATTTTGATGAGATCTGCAAAATGGTGGATATGAAACCCACCGCAGTTCGAGTTGCTTTATCAAGAGCGAGAAAAACAATAAGACAAGAACTCATAAAACAACATAACTATGGAGTTAGCTAAAATTGAAAAATTAGTTGCGAAGTATGAGAACGCAGAGACCAGTTTAAAAGAAGAAAACATTTTAAGAGAATATTTTCTTTCAGACAACGTAGCTCCGCATTTAGAAGAATATCGAATGATGTTTACATACTTTCAAGCAAGTCAATCTGAGACCTACGACAAAACCCTAGAGTTTAAAACGGAGAAAAGAAGAAACTACAGATGGTTATCCATCGCAGCCTCAGTAACCTTGTTGTTTAGCCTCTACATAGGTATTCCTAAAAAAGAACAAAAGATAGATATCAATTCATTAAGTGATCTAAGCGTAGAAGAAAGATTTCACTATGATCAAGCTCAAAAAGCTTTAGCGATGTTATCTGGAAATCTAAATAAAGGAAACGAAGCGGTAGGCAAATTGCGTACCTACGAAGATTCAGTAAATAAAATATTTAAAACCAAGTAAAAATTTATACTAAAACCAAGTAAACCCAAAGACGATGAAAAAAGTAATCCTATTAATAGCGTTAGTAGCTGCGCCAGTTTTAAGCTACGGACAAGGAATCTTTGATAAACTTGAAGATATGGACGGAGTATCGTCTGTGATCGTAAGCAAAGATGCATTTGAAATCCTTTCTAAGTTCAATGCTGAAAGTCTTCAAGACAACGATGCCATGGAAGTTTTCAAGATGGTTCAAGACCTAGAAGAATTAAAAGCGTTTAGTTCTACAAAGAAAGATGTAGTGTCTAATATGGAAACGATGGTGAAATCTCATGTGAAAGATATGAAATTAACCGAGTTGATGAGACTTAAAGAAGACAGTTCAAGAGTCTATATCTATGTGAAAGCAGGAAAGAACAAAGACTTTGTAAGCGAAGTGTTGATGTTCATCAAAGGAATTGACAAGAAAACAGATGGAATGTCTGAAGGTGTAGTTGTTTCTCTAACTGGAAATATTGATATCAATAAGCTGTCTAAGTTAGCAGATACTTTTTCTAAGAGAAACGATGTAAAAATCAATGTAAAGAAAGACTAAATATATCTAAAGTCAGGGTAGTACTTCAAGTGCACCCTGACTTATAAAACATAAGACCAATGAAAAAAATCACCACCGTTTTAGCATTATTCGTCATGGCAATTTTTGCAACATCATGTGACAATAAGCAAACACTTCAAGAATACTTAGTAGAAACTCAAGAAAAGAATGGTTTTATTACAGTTGATGTACCAATCAACTTTATCAAGCCTAAATCTTTAGATGTTTCTCAAGACATTCAAGAAACGATCAAAAGCATAAGAAAAGTAAACTTAGTTGCTTTACCATACCAAGGCAACGAAGAGACTTACCAAGCAGAAAAAGATAAATTATCTGGAATCTTAAAGGGTAATGAAAAGTATAAGAGTTTAATGCGTATGAATACTCAAGGAATGAAAGTGAGTATCTATTATACGGGTGACTCTGATGCGATTGATGAAGTAATCGCTTTTGGATACGGAAAAGAAGTTGGAGTAGGAATCGCTAGAATCCTTGGTGAAGACATGGATCCAAGCAAGATCATTGATATGATGAATAACATCACAGTTGATGGAGGAGCAATGAATTTAAAACAATTCAACTTAGCCTTTTAACAACCAATCAAACCTTTCATAAATAAAGCCGTTATTTCAACTAGAAATAGCGGCTTTCTCTTTTAACTAGCCATTAACAACTCCATTTTTTTTATTTACTATTTTTGAAACTCATTCGCACTCCTATGAAGATTCAAAAAATTGTATTCTTTCTTTTATTAGTTGTTTTCTCATCTGTTGAAGCTCAGCAAGACCCTTTAGATATTTACAGAGGGGAAAGAGAAAAGATCAATAACCTTGTTCACACCAAACTAAAGGTAAGCTTCGATTTTACGAATAAAACGTTGAATGGTGAGGAGTGGGTGACCTTAACGCCACATTTCTATCCCACTTCCAAAGTTACATTAGACGCAAAAGCTATGTTGATTCATAGCATTGAATTAGACGGTCAAAAATTGGATTTTAATTATGATAATTTTGAGTTGATTATTGACCTTCCGAAAGAATATAACAAAGGAGAGGAGTATACTTTATATATTAAATACACAGCTCAACCAGAGAAAGTAAAACAAAAAGGAAGTACTGCGATTACTGCCGCGAAAGGATTATATTTTATCAACCCTCTAGGTTTGGAAAAGAATAAACCTACTCAAATCTGGACCCAAGGAGAAACAGAAGCGAGTAGCTGTTGGTTCCCTACCATCGACTCTCCGAATCAGAAAACTTCCCAGGAATTGTATATGACAGTTCCAGATAGATTCGTGACCTTATCCAATGGTGCATTGATGAGTCAAGAAAAGCAAGGCGATCTAAGAACGGATTACTGGAAATTTGATCAAAAACACGCGCCTTATTTGTTCTTTATGGGAGTAGGAGAATTTGAGATCATTAAAGACAATTATAAAAACAAACCTGTTCATTATTATGTAGAGAAGGATTATGCACCCTTTGCCAAAGAAGTTTTTGGTGATACTCCTGAGATGATCGGTTTCTTTTCTGAAAAGTTAGGTGTTGAATATCCATGGAACAAATACCATCAAATCGTTGTTAGAGATTATGTTAGCGGAGCTATGGAGAATACCACTGCAGTGATTCATGGGGAACAAGCTAATCAAATGAAAGGACAATTGATCGATGAGAACAGACAAGAGAACACCATAGCTCATGAGATCTTTCATCATTGGTTTGGAAACTTAGTAACCACAGAAAGCTGGAGTAACCTGGCTTTAAACGAGTCTTTTGCAAATTATAGTGAGTATTTATGGAGAGAATACAAATACGGTAAAGAAAATGCCGATACTCACTTATTTGAGGCAATTGAGGTTTATAAAACTGATGATACGAATGACGCGAAGAAATTAGTCCGTTTTAATTATGTGGACAAGGAAGATATGTTTGATGCAGTCAGTTATAATAAAGGAGGAGCCATCTTACATATGCTTAGGAATTATCTGGGTGATGAAGCTTTTTTCACCGGATTGAGAAAATATTTGAATGATTATAAATTCAAGGCAGCTGAAGTTCATCAGCTTAGGTTAGTATTAGAAGAAGTTTCTGGTAAAGATCTCAATTGGTTCTTCAATCAATGGTTTTACGGCGCAGGACATCCTATTATTCAGGTTTCCTTTGATTATAATACACTGGAAAAAACCGTAATTGTAAGCTTTGTGCAGAGTCAGGTTGATGTGTTTCAGTTTCCAATGGCTATCGACATCTTTGAAAACGGGACAAAAACTAGGCATAATGTTTTTGTGGATGGAAGAGATGCTTCATTTAAATTTTCTTATACAAGTAAATCTCCAGATCTGATACAAGTAAATGCAGACGGAGTTTTATTGGCTGATTTTATTGAAAATAAGGTCTTAAGCGATTATATCTTTCAGCTAAAAAATGCCGAAAACTTTACTCATAAAAGAGAAGCTCTTCTAGAAGTAGCCAAGAGCCAGGATCAAAAGCAGGCCTTTAATGCCATTGCTCAGGCCATGAATGATGATAATTATAAGATTAGAATACTTGCATTACAAAATATAGATTTGATCAATAAATGGTCTAAAAAGAATGTCATAGACAGAATCAAAAGAATAGCAAATCAGGATAAGAAAACCTTAGTGCAAGCAGCGGCCATTGAGACTTTAGGGAAATTAACAGATCCGGAACTCAAGCCAATCTTTGATAAGGCCCTACAAAGTGAATCCTATAATGTTTTAGGAAAAGCTTTGGTTGGAATGTATTATATCGACAAAGATCTAGCGATAAAACGATCAAAACAGCTTCCCCTAGAGGTTAAGAACATCATTGCTACTCCTTTGACCAGAATTTATATTGAGGAGAAGGACGAGTCTGAAATGGCCTTTATCGCTAATAATGTATTAGCTGGAATGTACTTGAACAGTAATCCTAAGATCCAAGAGATTTATAAGAAAGCCTATGAACAAATTGCAACGAGTAATAATACTGAAGCCATTCAAAACCTAGTAAATGACGTGGTTGCTAAAGGTAATCAATACAAACAATACAATTTTGACCAAGTTGGAATCAATCTATTGAGACAAATGGTTCAGAAGCAAAAGGCTGCAGACACTCCTAATAGAATCAAGAATATTGAGGTGATAAGAACCGGTATCGCTCAGTTGGCGCAGTAGATTATAAGTAGAAGGGTTAAAGTAGAACGGAGAAAGGGTTGTTAATTAAAATGTAAATGAATGCTTAAAGAATTTTTTAAATTCCATCTAACATCTAACTTTTGTTAAACTCCTCAAAAGTTCCATCGTTATAAAAAACCACGATCCTGTTAATGGATTTATTTGATGATGCATTAGCAACTCTTACAGGAGCGCTTGCAGATGTTTGAGATGGAGTAGGAGTCTTTACTTCTTTTGGAAAAGATCCTTTCCCGTTCAAAAGCCAATACATATCCACATCCTTAAACTCGGTAGTGACCTTTATCACAAAATCTAAACTGGGCTTATTTCTTCCAGAAATAATATGAGAAATACTAGAACGCTGCACCCCAATTCTATCCGCAAATTGAGAGGCAGTAAGTTCGTGATGTAGTAGAATTTGCTTGATTCTATTTGTAAATTCAGTGGTGTTTACCATTGTAATAAGGCTTTCTTATACAAATGTAAATAAGGGAATTTACACCACCAAAGATTAGAAGTTAATTATGATGAAATTCTTTTTAGATATTAAACTAAAACTTTAATTAAATAACATAATAGCCTTATATTAAGAAATATAAGTATATCAATAGTGTAATAATCGATAGATTTTATAATCGATAAAGATCATGATTCGATCTTGTAAATCATTCTTTACAAAATTAACATTCAACAACTTATACTGGGTTACAAAAGTGAAATTCACGGTTTACAAATGTTATTATACAATTGTAAACACCAATCAATTCAAAGATGTATTTTTGTGAGGTAGAATTTCCTTATGAACATCGACCCTAAATATATATCGAGCATTTACTCAACTTCAAAAGAGAAATCTTTAGAAGGTAGATATATTACTCTAGAACATATCCAACCTATTTTTCAAGAACTTTCTTCAGTTATTGAATATGAAACGATTGGAACATCTGAATTTGGGAAACCCATTTATGAGTTCAATTTGGGTTCTGGATCCAAAAAGATATTGATATGGACACAAATGCACGGGAATGAAAGTACAGGAACTAAGGCTGTATTCGATTTTTTCAAGTATATAGGTTCTTTCGATGATGACATTAGGAATCACATATTAAATGAGTGTAACATAAAGGTCATTCCTATTCTTAATCCTGATGGTGCGGCTGTTTATAGCCGTGTAAATGGAAAGAAGGTCGATTTGAACAGGGATGCAGTAGATCGATCAGCAAAAGAAAGTAAGGTATTGCGTGATACCTTAGACACATTCAAACCAGATTTCTGCTTTAATCTACACGATCAGCGTACCATATTTGGAGTTTCAGGTACTAAGAATCCAGCTACCTTATCTTTTTTAGCTCCTTCTGAAGAAGTTAATAGAAGCATTACTGAAGGGCGCAAAAGAACCATGAATGTTATTGTATCTATGAACGAGCTTCTTCAGCAGATAATTCCTAATCATATTGGAAGATACACAGATGAATTCTATCCAACAGCCACTGGAGATAACTTTCAAAAACTAGGATATCCAACAATCCTTATTGAATCGGGGCATTTTCCAAATGACTACGCTAGAGAAGAAGTTAGAAAATTCACTTTTGCTTCTTTGTTAAAAGGTATCTATATTTTTTCTACAGAAAACGACTTTAGTTCTTTTGAAGATTATTTTACGATTCCGGATAATGTAAAGAGTTTTTATGATGAGCTTCATGTTCATAAAAATGGAAAAAAGGAAGCCTTTCAATATGAGGAAGTTCTGAAGGAGGAAAGCGTAAATTTTCTTCCTAAAATAGTGAAAGACGACTTTTCTAAGCATTTTTTTCACAAAGAAATCGTTTTCGGAGATGAAAAATCTTAAATTTTACGCATTTTTTTGAGTGTAAAATTGAATTTAATCTATATTTTTGTATTATTGTTTGAATAATTAATAAAGTAATGAAAAAATTCATGCTAGATGAAATCGATCACCAGATCTTAGATATCTTGATCGAAAATGCGAGAACACCATTTACAGATATTGCTAAAAAGTTATTAGTATCTGCTGGTACAATTCACGTTCGTGTAAAGAAAATGGAAGACGAGGGAATCATTCAAGGTTCTACCTTAACACTTAACTATGAGAAAATGGGGTATTCCTTTATTGCACATGTTGGAGTGTTTTTAGATAAAACTTCGATGACTCAGAATGTGATTACCAACTTACGTTTGATCCCAAATGTTACCGTAGCCTATGTTACTGCTGGTAAATACAATATCTTCTGTAAAGTAAGAGCTAAGGGTACAAATGATGCAAAAGACATCATTTATAAGATCGATGAGATCCCTGGTGTAAGCAGAACTGAAACCATGATCGCATTAGAAGAGAGTATCAACGATAAAAAACGTATGATGCACGCTATTTTTAAAGAACTGTAAAAATCCTACTTTCAATAAAAAAAGGCCCTGACGGAAATCGTCAGGGATTTTTTTATCTTTCAATCATGAATTACACTTCTAAACTCCCCAAGGTAGGAACTACCATTTTTACGGTCATGAGTCGGCTTGCCAAAGAGCATAATGCATTGAATTTATCTCAAGGTTTTCCTGATTTCACGATAGATTCAGAATTATCCAAATTTGTATCAACTGCAATGGAGCAAGGATTTAATCAGTATGCGCCTATGCTAGGAGTTTACGAATTGAGAGAAGCCATTGCTCAAAAATTGGACATCTTATATGGTTCTACTTATGATGTTAACTCTGAGATCGTGGTGACTGCAGGAGCAACACAGGGTATTTTTACTGCAATTTCTGCATTTATAAGACCTCAAGATGAAGTTATTCTATTTAAGCCTGCTTACGACTGCTATGAGCCTGCTATTGAGGTAAATGGCGGAGTGGTAGTTCCAATGCAACTCGAACATCCCAAATATAAGGTAGATTGGAAGAGGGTAGAATCTATGATCAATTCTAAAACCAAAATGATTGTCGTTAATACTCCACAAAACCCTTGTGGTACTATCTTTTCAAAAGAGGATATGTTGGAGCTAGAGCGAATTACAGCTAATACCAACATCATTGTTCTTTCTGATGAAGTGTATGAGCATATGATCTTTGACGAACAAGAACATCAAAGTGTGTGCAGATTCCCTGAACTGAAAAAGAGATCTTTCCTTACTGCTTCTTTTGGTAAAACTTTTCATGCCACAGGATGGAAAATGGGTTATTGTTGCGGACCTAAAGACTTAATGGAAGAGTTC
>CAZDKB010000085.1:0-11138 GCA_964505885.1 uncultured Flavobacterium sp. | reverse complement strand
GTATTAGAAGGAGTTGTGAAGAACGTAACTTCTTATGGTGTATTTGTTGACTTAGGAGGTGTTGATGGATTAGTTCACATCACTGACTTATCTTGGTCTAGAATCAACCATCCAAATGAAGTAGTTGAGTTAGATCAAAAATTAAACGTTGTAATCTTAGACTTCGATGATAGCAAGTCTAGAATCCATTTAGGATTAATGCACTTTTCTGCTCACCCATGGGAAGCTTTAGATTCTGAATTAAAAGTAGGAGATAAAGTAACTGGTGAAGTTGTTGTAATCGCAGATTACGGTGCATTCGTAGAAGTTGCTCAAGGAGTTGAAGGATTAATTCACGTATCTGAAATGTCTTGGTCTACTCACTTAAGATCTGCACAAGATTTCGTACAAGTAGGAGATAAAGTTGAAGCTCAGATCTTAACTTTAGATAGAGAGGAGCGTAAAATGTCTCTAGGTATGAAACAATTAAACCCAGATCCTTGGACTGATATCACTACTAAGTATCCTGTAGGTTCTACCCACACAGGAACGATCAGAAACTACACGAACTTTGGTGTATTTGTTGAGTTAGAAGAAGGAATTGACGGTTTAGTTTATATCTCAGACCTATCTTGGACTAAGAAGATCAAGCACCCATCAGATTTCGTAACTGTTGGAGATTCTCTAGAAGTTCAAGTATTAGAATTAGACGTTGAAGGACGTAAATTAAACTTAGGTCACAAGCAAACTCAAGATAACCCTTGGGATAAGCACGAAGAGACTTATGCAATCGATTCTGTTCACACAGGAACAATTAAAGATAAGAACGATAAAGGAGCTGTAGTTTCTTTTGCTGATGGTGTTGAAGGATTCTGTCCTGGACGTCACTTAGACAAAGAAGATGGTTCTAAATTCGCTAAAGGTGATTCTGGTGAATTCAAAGTAATTGAGTTCAGTAAAGAATACAGAAGAGTCGTTGTATCTCATACTGCAATCTACAGAGAGCAAGAGAGAAGAAATGTGAAAGCTCAGGCTAAAAAGTCGGCTGAAGCAGAAAAAACTACTCTGGGAGATATCGGTGGATTAGCTGATTTAAAGAAGAAAATGGAAGCAAATGACAAGAAGAAGAAATAATCTTCTTTAGGTTTCCTAGAATATAAAAACCCGCTGTATTGCAGCGGGTTTTTTGTTGTTTTTCGTATAATAGTCTAACAATCTACTGTCCCTTAGCTGGTTTAGAAAACGCCGGAGGTACCACTTTTCTCTTATTAGGTAATTGTTTCAATAATTCCTGTACAGCTCTTTCCAATTGAGGATCTTTTCCTTGAGATAGTGCCTTAGCATCTTGCCTCACTTTAATATCTGGTGCCACTCCTTTATTCTCTGCGATCCATTCTCCTTTGATTGGGTCGAATACGGCATTGTCTGGCGCTGTTAAAGAACCACCATCGATCAATCTGTAATGAGTAGATGACTTTACCAATCCACCCCAAGTAGTCATTCCAATTAGTTTTCCAGCCTTTTGTTGTCTGAATACCCAAGGGAAGAAATCTCCACCAGATCCCGCGAGTTCATTGATTAATAATACTTTTGGACCAAGAATTCCGGCAGGCAAGGTCATTGGTTTTCCGTTTGGAACTTCATTGGTGAGTCCTGCTCTCAAACTGCGCGTCATCAAATCGACCATATAGTCATCCAAAAGTCCACCTCCATTAAATCGCTCATCAATCACCGCTCCTTCTTTGTCTTGCTGAGCAAAGTAATAACGATTGAATGATACATACCCTGGTCCGCCAGTATTTGGCACCCAAACATATCCTAATCGCCCGTTAGATAGCTTGTCAACTAATCTTCTATTGTCTTCAACCCAAGTTCTTTGGCGTAATCCATTTTCGCTTCGTATTGGAACCACAGTTTCTGTCCATGATCCTTTGAAAGTTGCTGTGCTATTCAAATGGAGTGTGGTTTGTTTTCCGCTGGTCCCGTCTAAATGTTGGAAGATGTTATCAGATGCTGTAATTTCCTTTCCATTGATCCCAACAATAAAGTACCCTTCTTTAATATTTAAACCTGGAGCATCTAATGGACCTGTTAAACCAGGGTTCCAACTTTCTGTAGTAAAAATTCTGTCTATTCTATAACGATTCTGAACTGCTGAAAGGTTAGCTCCTAACATTCCCACTTGCGATCTTTCAACCGATGGAAAATCTCCACCTCTTACAAAACTATGTCCAACAGAAAGCTCACCATTTACTTGATCTAAAATATAGTTAAGATCGGCTCTGTGACGAATAAATGGTACTAAGGGAGCATAACGCTTATAAACAACCTTCCAGTCTCTACCATGAATATTTGGATCATAGAAATAATCTCTTTCGTATCTGTAGGCTTCTTCGAACATTTGCTCCCATTCAGCCATTCTATCTAATTTCATTTGAAGACTAACCTTCAATCGTTTTCCGCTCTTGCCAGAAGCACCAGCAGTTTTAATGACTTTCCATGAACCGTTCACTCTAGCCAACATGTGCTTTCTGTTTGAAGTAACCGAAACTCCACTTGCACCAGAAACAAAGTCTTTAGCCTTTCCTGTTTTTAATGAGAATTTCTTTAAGGTAAAGCCACGTTGATTGGCAATTCTTTCAGCAATAAAAACAGAACCTTTAGGTCCGCCAGCCATATATACATAGTTTCTAGAAGGCATATCTAAAGCAAAAGTTCTTCTCGCCAAACCATCAAAATCAACCGTCATCGCTTTCTTTTCCTTGCTCTTATCACCTTTTTCTTTACTCTTTTCCTCTTTCTTCTTAACCTCCTCTTCATCACTTTTTGGCTTGAAAGGAGAAGTATCATTTTTGTCCAAATTGACCACATAAGCTGCATAGCTCGGATCTGCAGTCATAGCACTGGTGTTGGCCCAACCTGACCCTAAAGCCACGTTGGTACTGGCCAAGAAATAAAGATGCTTCTGATCTGCATCCCAAATAGGAGAGAAGGAGTCTGCAAATTTATCTGTAATAGCTCTTGATTTGTTTTCAGAGACTGAATAGATATAGATCTGCTGGAAATTATTCGACGCTGATTTTGTATAAGCGATCCAATTTGAATCTGGCGACCACTGCATTAAAATAGAGCTTCTTTCGATATTGATTCCTCCTATATCAATAGTTTGAATCTTTTTCGTTTCTAAATTCACTACTCTTAATCTAACATCATCATCTACAAAAGCTATATGCTTGCCATCTCCAGACCAGCTCGGATTCCAAGCCATTTTTGATTCGCCAATCGAGATTTTTGTCTTGTTAGACGTCCCATCCTGACTGGCCACAAATAATGCATATCCTTTTCTGTCTTCATCAGAGAACCATGCGATCTTATCTCCTTTAGGTGACCAAATAGGAGCCCTGTCAGCAGTTCCTGAACTCTGAGTAATATTTCTGGCATCACCAAATTCTACAGGAACTGTAAAGATTTCTCCTCTAGATTCCATGATGGCTCTTTTTCCATTTGGTGAAAGAGAAGCAGATCGTGAAGAATTTGTAACGTTCACAAACTTAGTTTCTGCCCAAGGGAAATCACCCACTACATTAATATTTATCTTTTTTGATCTCTGCGATGAAAGATCGAGCGTATTAATGAATCCTTCTCTTTCGTATACAATTGTATTTTCATGTCCGGAAATCCATTTGATATCAGACCCTTTGAATTTCGTTACTTGAGATAGACTCTTAGAACTTGTATTGTATTTCCATATATTCATCACAAGGTCGCGATCCGATAAGAAATAAATATTATCACCCATCCAAAGAGGTTGAACATCTGTGGTGTTTGTATGTGGTAATAAGGTTTCTGCTGAAGTTTTCAAATCTAAAATGATCAAGGGTGTGTTTTGCCCACCTCTATAAGCTCTCCATTCGCTGTCCCAACGGCTCATCTTATCAATAACCATTTTCTTTCCGTCAGGAGAAAAGTGGCCGTCAAATCCCCATTGTTTAGAGATTAAACTTGGGGCTCCGCCCTTTACTGGAACTGTCCATAATCTATTATAGGGTCTAGGTGCTGTTTCTCTGGAACTAGCGTATAGAACAGACTTACCATCATTGCTCCATCCGCGAACGCTAGACCCATTGGGATGCCAGGTTAATCTCGTCGGTTGTCCGCCCTGTACAGATACAATATAAACGGCATTTCTTCCTGAACGATTCGAAGAAAAAGCGATCCATTTACCATCCGGAGATAAGTAAGGATTCGTTTCCACCGCTGGTGTACTGGTGATTCGATTCGTTTTTTGTGTTTTGATGGAGTAAGCCCAAACATCAGAACCATAAGTAAATATAATATGATCTGAATTCATGTCTGGAGACCTCAGTAAACGTGTTTGTGCTACGGAGGTAACACTCATAAATAAAAGGATTAAAGCTAGAAACCCTCGATTTTTTAAAATGAAATTCATGTGGTTTAAGTTGAATTATGTTTGTGAATTGTTTGTTCTGCAGTTCTTAAAAAAGTGTAAGAATCGAAGAGTTCAAACAAGTTTTCTAAAGATACTAAAATCTAGTATTGGATTTATAGACTTTAAATAATAAGAAAAGGTTACATATTTAGACTTTTGTATTTAGAATCTGTCAAAAAAATTATCTTTGTCAAGCTATAAAAAACAGACATGACATTAATCAAATCAATTTCAGGAATTAGAGGAACAATAGGAGGAAATGTAGGAGATAATCTAACTCCTTTAGATGCAGTGAAATTTGCATCTGCCTATGGTACTTTCATCAAAAAAAGACACTCGAACAAAGATAAGATCAAAGTTGTTTTAGGTAGAGATGCTAGAATCTCGGGTAAGATGATCAGCTCTTTAGTGGCGAATACTTTAGTGGGATTAGGAATAGATGTGGTTGATCTTGGATTGTCTACTACACCAACAGTAGAAGTGGCTGTTCCATTAGAAAATGCAGAAGGAGGGATCATATTAACCGCAAGTCACAATCCTAAGCAATGGAATGCACTTAAATTATTGAATGAGAAAGGTGAGTTTTTGAATGGTGAAGATGGAAAACAAATCTTAGCCATCGCTGAAAGTGATGATTATTCCTTTTCTGAAGTTGATGATCTTGGTTCCTATACCAAAATGTCAGGTTATATTGATAAGCATATTCAAGAAGTTCTAGCATTAGAATTGGTAGATGCAGATGCGATTAGAAACGCGGGATTCAAAGTTGTGGTCGATGGTGTGAATTCGACAGGGGGAATTGCAATTCCTGCTTTGTTGAAAGAGCTAAATGTGGAATGTATTGAGTTGTATTGTGAACCTAACGGTCATTTTCCGCATAATCCAGAGCCATTAAAAGAACATTTGACAGACATTTCAGAATTGGTAGTAAAAGAACGAGCAGATTTCGGTATCGTTGTTGACCCTGATGTAGACCGACTGGCTTTGATCTGTGAAGACGGTTCTATGTTTGGTGAGGAATATACCTTAGTAGCCTGTGCCGATTATGTGCTTGGAAGACAAGGGGGTGGAAATACGGTTTCTAACCTTTCCTCTTCAAGAGCATTGAGAGATGTCACTCAGAAGCATGGAGGATCTTATACGGCAAGTGCAGTAGGAGAGGTGAATGTTGTGATCAAAATGAAAGAGACTAATACCGTAATTGGTGGAGAAGGGAACGGTGGAATCATTTATCCAGAATCACATTACGGACGTGATAGTTTGGTAGGAGTGGCGTTATTTTTATCACATCTTGCTCATCAGAAGGTGTCTTGTAAGACCTTGAGAGAAAGCTACCCAAGTTACTTTATGAGTAAGAATAAGATCCAGTTAACTCCACAGATCAATGTAGATAAGATCCTAGAAGATATGGCCAGTAAATATGTGCATGAGGAGATCAATACCATCGATGGAGTGAAGATAGATTTTGAAAAAGAATGGGTACATTTGCGTAAATCGAATACTGAGCCAATCATTCGAATCTATACAGAAAGTGATTCACAAGAAAATGCGGATGCATTGGCAGACAGAATCATAGAAGAGATCAAAGAAATTATCGCATAATCATGTCAGAGTCTTTAGAGCAATATTTTCAGCCATTTAGAGAGAACATTATAGGAATAGATCAATCTTTTGTGTCGCCATACGGAGAGCAACAGGTAATCTATACGGATTGGACTGCTAGTGGAAGATTATATCGCCCTATAGAGGAGAAGTTGATGAATGAATTTGGCCCCTTTGTAGCCAATACCCATACCGAGACTTCAACAACAGGAGCTGCGATGACCTTGGCTTATCACGAAGCCAGAAATATCATCAAACGTCATGTAAATGCAAATAAAAATGATGTTCTGATCACAGAAGGATCAGGTATGACCGGAGTTGTGAATAAATTTCAAAGAATCCTTGGTTTAAAGGTTTCGGAGAATTTAAAAGATCATACATCAATTCCTGAAGACATCAAACCTATTGTCTTTGTTTCACATATGGAACATCACTCTAATCAAACTTCTTGGTTGGAGACCATCGCGGATGTTGAGGTAGTTCCATGTAATGAAGACGGATTGGTTTGTTTAGAGATGTTTGAAGAATGCATCAAAAAACATCAACATAGAAAATTAAAGATAGCCTCAATTACTTCCTGTTCTAATGTAACAGGAATCAAAACAAGATATCACGATGTTGCGAAGTTGATTCATAAGTACAATGGACTGTGTTTTGTGGATTTTGCTTGTTGTGCACCTTATGTAGATATTGATATGCATCCTGAAGATGAAGGTGCATATTTGGATGCAATTTTCTTTTCCCCGCATAAGTTTTTGGGTGGACCCGGAAGTTCAGGTGTCTTGATCTTTAATAAGAAATTATATAAAAACCTTGTTCCTGACAATCCAGGAGGAGGAACTGTAAGTTATACCAACCCTTGGGGAGATCACGATTATTTTGACGATGTTGAGACGCGTGAAGATGGAGGAACTCCTGCTTTTTTACAGACCATTAGAATCGCTCTTTCAATCCAATTAAAGGAGCAAATGGGAACCGATAAAATTAAGGCTCGAGAAGATGAAATGAACGAAAAAATCTTCCAGACTTTAGAGTCGATTTCCAGTGTGAAAATCTTAGCACCAAATCATAAAAAAAGACTGAGTATTTTTTCTTTTTATGTAGAGAATATTCACTTCAATTTGGTGGTAAAATTACTCAATGATCGCTACGGAATTCAGACTCGTGGAGGGTGCTCTTGTGCGGGTACCTATGGACACTTTTTATTGAATGTAGATCAGGCAACTTCCTATTCAATTAAAGACCAAATTTTAGAAGGTTGCTCCACCGAAAAACCGGGGTGGGTGAGACTCTCTTTGCATCCAACAACTACAGATGAGGAGCTAGATTTTATTTGTAATTCTTTGGTGGAGTTATGTGAAAACATCGAAGAATGGGCACAAGATTATTCATACGACCCGATGAAAAATGACTATGTTCATAATTCTGCTCAACCCATTGAAAAATCCTTAGTTGCCGACTGGTTTAAGGTCTAAAATCCTAGTAAAACTTAAATATTTATTAAATTAAAGGTTTAGTTAAAGTAATTTAAACTATTGAAAAATAGTTTATTGATAATTATTATTAGTTATTTCTTTAAAATACGTAAATATATTTACAAATAACTTGTTTTAACTACTCCCTCGTTTAGCATAATAACTATTATTTCCATTCATCAGGCACCTTGTCACGGTGTTTGAATCTTTTATGTGACCACAAATAATATTCAGGCTGATCGTGAATGTTACGTTCTGTAATTTTTAAATAATTTTCTGTGATTTCGTAATCCTTATATTTTTTTGGTGTCTCAGTAATGGTTTCAAAAGTAACTTCAAAACGTCCTCTTTTTAGCTTTTTAATACTGTAGTTCACTACCGCCATATCGAAACGTTTTGCTAGCATTTCTGCCCCTGTATGAATGGGTACTTTAACACCCATAAATTCATGCCAAAAATGAGTCTTGTGAACTTGCGGAGATTGATCACTCAAAAGCAGATATAGAGCTTGAATATTTTTGTCAAAATTAGAACTGATATGCTCTATAGTTTGACTCGTTTCATAGCCTTCAAATCCGTACTTCATTCGAGAAGTTTTTAAGACCTTATCGAAATATTTATTACCTACTCTAGTGTATGCTCCTACACACAAAATATCAATCCATTTTGGCATTGAACAAGACCATTCCCAATTTCCTTGATGAGCTCCAACAAGAACAAGACTTTTCCCTTTTTTAAATAGGTCATTGATTACCTCAGGGTTTTTGAATTGATATCTTTTCATGACAAATCGCTCGCTCATCGTGAATGCTTTTACACTTTCTACAATGAGATCAGTAAAATGCCTGTAAAACTTTTTTCTAATCCTCAGTAGTTCTCTTTCATCTTTATTTGGAAAGGCCAATTTTAAATTATCCAGCACTACTTTCTTTCTATATCCAAAAACATAGAAGAGCAGTATATAGAAAATATCTGAGATCAGATAAAGTACTGGCATTGGTAAAATAGAAAGTATCCAGATCACTGGATACACAAGGATAAAAATGATAAATTTCATTGAGGGACTTAATTATAAAAATTCTTTAGGGACCTTATCTCGATGTTTAAATCGTTTATGTGACCATAAATAGGTTTCGGGATGTTCATTGATGTTTTTTTCGGTGATTTCTAAAAATCGATCTGTTAGTTCATAATCTTTAAAAGATGTCGGATTATCTGAGATTAACTCAAAACTAATCTCGTAATAACCTCTCTTCACTCTTTTAGAAGTCCAGACTACATAAGCCATGTCATATCTTTTTGCCAACATTTCTGCACCTGTATGAATCGGAACTTTAATACCCATGAACTCTCTCCAGTAGTGCGTTTTATTAATTACAGGAGATTGATCACTTAGTAAGCAGTATAAACTTTGTTGCTCGTTCTTGTAATTTCTGTGGATATTTCGAATGGTATCTGTTGTTCTATACATAATACCACCAAATTTAGATCTGGACTGTTTTACAACCTTTTCAAAGTGTTTGTTTTTAATTCTTGTATATGCAGCATGACACCCTATTCCTTTTAAATGCAAAGGTAACCCAATCAACCATTCCCAATTCGCTTGATGAGGCCCAACTAGAGCAATGGATTTTCCTGAAGCCACTACTTTTTCCAACACTTCAAGATTTGTGTACTTCATTCGGCGTTTGATCTCTGCTTCAGAAATAGTAAAGGTTTTGATGCTTTCAATAAAGAAATCAACCAAATGACGGAAGAATTTTTTCCTGATCTTCAGTAGTTCCTTGTCCTCCTTTTCAGGAAATGCTAATTTTAAGTTATCTAAAACAACATCCTTTCTATACCCCACGATATACTCATTCAGCCAAAAGAAGAAATTTGATATCAAATGGAGTACACTCAATGGTAGTCTTGAGATCAACCAAACAAATGGATATACGAGAAGGAAAACGATCAAATTCATGAATGACAAATATCGTAATAAACATCTTTATCAAACAATTATTCATTGTTAATTGATCAATGATAATTGTTCATTGTTCACTATGTTTGTGACATGGTTATAGATTCTAATCTCATACTTTATTTATTGATAGGAATTACAGTTTTTGTTTCCTACCGAGGCTTTACTCAATATAGCTTCTTCGAGCAATATAAATTTCAGGTAACGCGAATTCTAAATGGTGATAAGATAAGGTTGGTCAGCTCTGGTTTTCTGCATGCAGATTGGCTTCACCTGATCTTAAACATGTATGTGCTGTACATTTTTGGTAAGATTGTCATTTTTGAATTGGGAGATCTTCCTTTTTTGATCATTTACTTTGGTAGTTTAATGGCTGGTAGTTTATATTCCCTATACTACCACAAAAGAGAACCTTATTATAGCTCAATTGGTGCATCAGGTGCGGTTTCTGGAATTGTATATTCGTGCATTCTTCTCTATCCTGAAATGGATCTAAGACTCATGTTTATACCCATTGATATACCAGGCTATATTTTTGGCGTTGCCTATCTTTTATATACTATCTATGGGATGAAAAAGCAATTAGGAAATATTGGTCATTCTGCTCACTTGGGGGGAGCGATAGGAGGTTACGTTCTTACTTTGATCTTGGCCCCTGTCATCTTACAGATCAATCTCATTTTTGTAATTGCTCTTGCAGTACCTATCTTGCTCATGATTGTTTTTGGAAAGAAATTTAATATTTAATCAAGTGATTCGCATTCTTAGTGTTTTTTGCATCATTAGTATTTTTACTCTTGGAAATACCTATGCTCAAAATGACTCCATTCCCAAGGTAAAAAACGAAAGAAGTTATCTCAAAGAGAACTTAGTTCCGTTGTCTTTGCTTACGGTTGGTACCATGATTAGTACGAGTAAGTTTGAACAAGATCTTCAGAAGGACATCAGGAATCTTGTGGGAAATCGATACAATACTCAAGTAGATAATTATACCCGTTATGTCCCTTTGGCGGAGATATTAATTGCTGATGCTCTGGGAGTTGAAGCTAAGAATCATTGGTTTGATCAGGCAAAGAATTGGACCATGGCTTGGCTTGTTACAGATTGGCTTACCTTTCGAATGAAAGATTGGGTAGGTAAACCTAGACCTGATAATTATGACAATTTTTCTTTCCCCTCCGGACATACTTCTTTCTCATTTATGAACGCAGAAGTGCTTTATCAAGAATTTAAAGACACTTCTCCATGGCTCGCTTACAGTGGTTATGCCTTTGCAACGACAACTGGCGGACTGAGAATTGCTAATAATGCCCATTTCATTAGTGATGTAATGTTTGGTGCTGGTTTGGCTATGCTAATTACCAAGTTGGTGTATTGGTTGGATCCATTGATCAAATGGAATCCTTTTAAGAAAGTAAAGGATGTTACCTTTTACCCGCAAAGATTTGACTCAGACGCTATGGGCTTTTATTTAAGTGTGCGTTTCTGACCAGAGAAATAAATGTCGTTGATATTTGTCATTCTGAACTTGTTTCAGAATCTCATTTATTTTTTTTAGAACCTGAAATAAATTCAGGTTGACAGATTTCCAAAGAAATTTCATCCAATAAAAAAAGCTCCATCGTAATGATGAAGCTTTAGAGCGGGAGACCGGGTTCGAACCGGCGAC
>CAZDKB010000084.1:9210-11320 GCA_964505885.1 uncultured Flavobacterium sp. | reverse complement strand
TAAAGTAGAATTGATTCTTGTTAAAACCCCATCATCACTGGTCCAATTACCTTTAGTCAATGCAATATGTACTTGATTATTAGTAGTTTGTTGGTAGGCTCTTAATCTATAATCTCCAAATCGAGTTTGAATGGTAAAGTCTTCCTTTTTTTCAATTAAAGAATCATGTTCCATTCTATAGGCCACTAGATCTTCGATAGATACAATCTTGATATCAAACTTCTTTGCAACTTCTAACAATTGAGGAAGTCTTGCCATAGTTCCGTCTTCATTCATGATTTCAACGATCACTCCTCCTGGCTTTAATCCAGCTAATCTTGCAAAATCGATGGCAGCTTCAGTATGTCCGGTTCTTCTTAAAACTCCTCCTTCTTTGGCCTTCAAAGGAAAGATATGACCAGGTCTAGCTAGATCGAATGGCTTCGTACCTCTTTCAACCAATGCTTGAATCGTTTTTGCTCTATCGGAAGCTGATATTCCTGTAGTGACTCCTTTTCCTCTCAAATCAACAGATACAGTAAAGGCAGTTTCCATAGGGTCGGTGTTATTATTCACCATCATGTCTAGTTGCAATTCTTTACAGCGAGTTTCCGTCAGGGGAGTACAGATCAAACCACGTCCATGAGTGGCCATGAAATTGATCATTTCTGGAGTTACCTTTTCAGCTGCCGCCAAAAAATCACCTTCATTCTCTCTGTCTTCATCATCGACAACGATAATTACTTTTCCATCTCGGATATCTTGGATAGCCTCTTCAATGGTATTCAATTGAGTGGTAGTTTCTTTGATTTGTATTGCAGACATAAGTTAGACCTTTGACTCTTTCTTTTTAAAGAGTTTAGTAAATATTTGCAAAAATACGTCAATATTCACTAATCCCATTCCTTTTGAAGCTCTTCTTGTAAGGAAAAATGCAAAAGGGATCATAATCACACTAGAGATCCATGATCCAGTTAACGCAGTAATTGAACTTTCTTCAGCCATATTTCGCCCGAAAGTATTTGCAAAAAAGTAGATAACATAAATACTGATAGCTAATATCATGGGTAATCCAAAACCACCTTTGCGAATGATAGAGCCCAAGGGTGCTCCGATAAAGAAAAGTACTAAGCAAGAGAGGGATAAGGCAATTCTATTGTAAAATTCTACATCATATAGATTGAATCGTTTTCGCCTTACTTTAAAATTTTTGGTGTATGATCCTATGTTGTTTTTTGTACTCTTAACTGAGTTAATGGCTGCATTTATAAGATTTAGTTGACCATTGAGATCAAAATTGTCCATAATCTCAGGTTCTAATTTTCTTTCTGTTATCGAATCTCGAGAATCATATAAATTCTTGGCTACTACTTTATTGTATAAGCTTTTGGATTTGGATAGAACAAATTCATCATAGCTCGTTTTCATCGTAGGTAAAGTATCCTTTAGCTGTTTCAAACTTAACATTTGATAACTGTTCTTGAATTTCTCTTCGTCTAGGTCATCTTCAGAAAAGGAAGAAATGTCAATATTAAATGCATATTCCTTAAAGTGTGCACTAGAGGCGGGCATTTTATCGGCGCTTTTTGCAGATCGAACGTTCTTGGAATACTCTTCATAATAATAACCATCATAGAGAATAAAGGTCATATACTTGCTTCCTTCTTCAGTTAAGATTTTTCCATTTTCTGCCGTAATTACCTTCTTATTACCCTTTCCTGATGAAAGGTCATAGATCAATACCTTTTTTAAGAAATTCTCTTCTTCGCCGTATTTCTCATCAAATTTGATCTGATAGTTAGGGATATCACTATTAAAACTACCAGGAACCAATGCTAAAGCAGGTTTTTTCTTTCTAATGTTCATTAGAAGATTCTTTTGCTTTAAGTAGGCGTAGGGATAAATGTTATTGAGAAAAACAAAATTGAAAAGACTCAATACTAATGTCAGATAAATTAAGGGCCTGAGTAATCTCATCAGTGAGATACTTGCAGATTTCGCAGCGGCAAACTCATAGTTCTCTGATAGATTTCCTAAAGCCATGATTGACGACAACAACACGGCTATTGGCAATGCTTGAGCAGATACAATAAGAGCTGTATAGTAAAGGAACTTTAAGATAAAGAATAGA
>CAZDKB010000084.1:0-9200 GCA_964505885.1 uncultured Flavobacterium sp. | reverse complement strand
CCCTGCAATGGTTTCAAATGCCAACCATAAGGCCTGCATTACCAAAACAAAGAGAACGATAAAGAAGGTTGCAAAAAAAGGAACTAAAAAAGATCTTAGTATGTACCTATCGAGTATTTTCATTTAGTTAGTCGATATAATAATCCATTTTTTCGTACTTCGCTTTATCGAATTGGAAAAGAAGTTCAGATATTTTTTGATTGCTCTTAAACTGATTAATGGTCAATGTAGTTTCTGCACCATTAGCACCAGTTTGTATTAATTGATAGATATGTTTTGATTTGGCGTCGATACCTAATTTTACCTTTATGATTTCAGAAGTACTATCAATTGGGGTCAACTCAACATACTGAATTTTTCTTCCACTAATGTTGGCCAATTTACCCATTTTGTAGTTGTAACCTTCCTTATAAAATGTTAATAGTTTTGAAGGATAAATAAAGCCTTCATCTTCGTTTAGATCATCATCATTGATGGTTACTTCTTTATCATCGTGATTGATTACATATAGCTTTTTGCTATCATAAATAAAGGTATTACCATAATAATCTAGGTTGTATTTCTCTCCTTGAAGAGTGATCTTTCCATTGATTGGAGCTTCATCACCTTCATTGATACCCGCTTCTTTATTAACCAAGGAAGTACTAAATCCAATTTCCATATTTGTATAAGCTCCCATTTTTGTAGAAACTTCATCCAAGAGCTCTTTTGCTTTTGTCTCTTCTTGAGAAAACCCTAATTGTACAGCAAGGGCCATTACCAATATTGCGATTACTCTTTTCATTTTATCCGTTTTTTTCATTCTCTAATAATTGCTCAAGTGCAAGTAGATCTGGAATTAATACTTGTCTTGCTTTTGATCCTTCAAAAGGACCTACAATCCCAGCTGCTTCCAACTGATCTATCAATCTACCTGCTCTATTATAACCTAGTTTCAGTTTACGTTGTAATAAAGAGGCCGATCCTTGCTGAGCAGTCACAATAATCTCCGCGGCTTCTTTAAATAACTTATCTCTATCTGCGATGTCGATATCAAGATTTGTGCCACCTTCTTCACCAACATATTCTGGCAATTGATAGGCTTCAGGATAAGCTCTCTGAGAACCTATAAAATCTGTGATCTTTTCTACTTCTGGAGTATCTACAAAAGCACATTGTAATCGTGTAATATCGTTTCCACCAGAGTATAGCATATCACCTCTACCAATCAATTGATCGGCTCCTGGAGCATCTAAAATGGTTCTAGAATCAATTTTTGAAGTTACCCTAAAGGCTATTCTTGCCGGGAAGTTTGCTTTGATCAACCCAGTAATCACATTTACAGAAGGTCTTTGTGTCGCAACAATCAAGTGAATACCAATAGCTCTTGCCAATTGAGCCAACCTAGCAATAGGTGTTTCTACTTCTTTACCTGCTGTCATAATAAGGTCAGCAAACTCATCAATCACCAACACTATATAAGGTAAGAACTTGTGTCCATTTTCTGGATTTAATTTCCTTGCCTTGAACTTGGTGTTGTATTCTTTGATGTTACGAACCATTGCCGTTTTTAATAGATCATATCGATTGTCCATTTCAATACAAAGAGAATTCAATGTATTAATGACTTTCGTAGTATCTGTGATGATGGCATCTTCTGTATCAGGAAGTTTCGCCAAATAATGTCTTTCAATCTTGTTGAATAGGGTTAGTTCAACCTTCTTCGGATCAACTAAAACAAACTTAACTTCAGCAGGATGCTTACGATAGAGTAGGGAAGTTAGTACTGCATTCAATCCTACTGATTTTCCCTGTCCTGTAGCCCCAGCCATTAATAAGTGCGGCATTTTTGCAAGGTCTACCGTGAAGGTTTCGTTTGATATTGTCTTTCCTATGGCAATCGGCAATTCCATCTGAGATTCTTGAAACTTTTTGGATGAGATTACAGAATGCATAGAAACAATGGTTGACTTCTTATTAGGCACCTCAATACCTATCGTACCTTTTCCTGGGATAGGAGCAATGATTCTAATTCCTAATGCAGATAGGGAAAGGGCAATATCATCCTCAAGGTTCTTGATCTTAGAAATTCTGATACCAGCTTCTGGAACTATTTCGTATAAGGTTATTGTAGGACCTACGGTTGCCTTGATTTGAGCAATACCGATCTTATAATTCTTTAAGGTTTCTACAATTCGGTTTTTGTTCAGTTCAAGTTCTTCTGGATCTATAGATATGGTCTCGTTGTACTCTTTTAATAAATTCAGGGTTGGGAATCTAAAATTCCCTAACTCTAACTTAGGATCGAATTCCCCAAAATCCTTGACTAATTTTTCTGAAAGGTTTTCTTCAACAGATTGTTCTTCCTCAATTTCTTCTACATCGATCTTAACATCATCTGTTTTTTCTATTTTTTCTTCTTCTTTTGGTTTTGATGATTTTAAGATCGGCTCCATGTCTATATCATGTCCTTCCTTAATTTCTTCTTTTTCTTCTGAAGTAGATACGTCAGAATGATTTTTGATCGTAGGTTTTAGATTCTCTAAGGAAAGTTCAAACTCAGATTTCTCTTTGGTTGATTCTTCTTCTTTGTCTTCTAAGATGATTTGTTCCGATACAACATCTTCCTTGTTTTCAACTTGCTCAACGTTCTCAGGTGTATCAAGACTTTCTTCCTTTTTAGTTGATCTAAATTTTTTGATGATCAGTTCTGGCGTGACCTTAAAACGGATGGTTAGATAAGCCAAGAGCAAGAACAACAATATAATTCCAAGTCCCGTTTTCCCTGTAAATGTTTGCAGGTACTCATTGATCTCATATCCTATGATTCCTGAAAAAACCTTGTTTGAAGTTGCAAAAAAACCAAAGGTTAAAGAGATCCACAACATGATAAATAGACCCCAATTGACCGATACGATTAATTTTGAAAACTTCGTTCTAAATAAGAAATACAGACCTAATAAGAAAGAGAAATAGGGTATTGCGAAAGCTCCAATACCAAAACCTTTGTATATAAAGAAATCTCCTAATGAAGCTCCGAGTTTTCCGAGAAGATTCTCTGTTTTGATCGTTCGATTCCCTAATTCACTAACAATACTTTGATCTTCTTTCCAATTCAAGAAGAAGGAAATAAAGGCAATCAACAAGAATAATGAAAACAAGATCAAAAAAGAGCCTATAACCGTTTGTGTTTGTCTACTTTTAAAAAAGGTGACAATAGGATTCGGTTTTTTAGGTGCCGACTTTTTAGCGGCTGTTTTTTTGGTCTTTTTTGCCATAAGGGAATGTTGTAGGTTGATTGGCGTAAATATAAGTATTTACTTAGAAAAGCAATGCGATTTTGGGAATGTAAATAATTCCGGCAACAACTAAAGAAATTAAGGCAGCAATAGCTGCAGATCCCGCGGAAACATCTTTGATAAATCCTATTTTCTCATGATAATCAGGATGAATAAAATCAGATAGTTTTTCGATTCCTGTATTCAATGACTCAGCCACCAAAACCAAACCAATAACGATCATTTGACTGAGCCATTCAGTAGTACTTATGTCAAAATAAAAACCAGCGCCCACCGCCAATAGGGCAACAATCATTTGAATCTTGATGCTTCCTTCGGTAGTTATTAAAAACCAAACGCCTCTAAAAGCATAGAGAATGCTTTTGAGACGTTGTTTGATAAAAGAATCTTTTGAGTTCTTCAAATTAGCTTATTGGATTGATGATAAAGCAGCTTCATAGTTAGGCTCTTGACCTACTTCTGGAACCTGTTCTGTGTATACCACATTTCCTTCACCATCTACCACAACGATTGCTCTTGAATGCAAATTACTAAATGCTCCATCCGTGATCTCTACTCCATAATCTTTACCAAAGCTACCATTAGCAAAGTCAGATAACATGATCACATTTTCGATTCCTTCTGCTCCACAAAAACGCGCTTGTGCAAAAGGTAAATCTCTAGAAATACAAAGTACTTTGGTGTTATCTAGCTCAGCTGCTGATTTGTTGAATGTTCTCACAGAAGTTGCACATACACCCGTGTCTACACTTGGAAAGATGTTTAAGATCAAATTAGATCCTGCAAAATCTGAAAGTGATTTTGATGATAAATCTGCAGCAGATAATGAAAAATCTGGTGCTTTAGATCCAACTGATGGTAAGTCTCCAATAGTAGTTGCGGGGTTTCCTCCTAGGGTAATAGATGCCATTTTTTTAGATTTTTAATGAATTAAATTGAAAGCCTAAAGTTACGGCTTTTAGTAAGATTTAATTGGCACTTAGCTTGAAAATTCTCAATATCTTCGCATAGTTTTTCAAACCAATATGAACATAAGTATTTACACCAAAGAATTCCGATACAATTGGAAGCTAGCTGCCCCGGTTATGCTAGGAATGTTGGGTCATACTTTTGTGAGTTTGATAGACAATATCATGGTAGGGCAGTTGGGTACAGCTGAACTGGCAGCTGTTTCTTTGGGAAATAGCTTTATGTTCATAGCAATGTCTTTGGGAATTGGTTTTTCAACGGCGATCACTCCTTTGACAGCAGAATCGGATTCTGCAAAAAACTTTGACCAAGGGAAATCCGTTTTTAAGAACGGATTGATGCTTTGTTTATTCTTGGGGACCTTTTTGTTCCTGGGAGTTTATCTAGCGAAGCCACTTTTGAGAAGCGAGTTCTTCAATCAGCCTGAGGAAGTAGTTGTATTGGCAGAACCTTATCTTGATCTTGTTGCTTTTTCTTTGATTCCATTAGTCGTATTTCAAGCCTTTAAGCAGTTCAGTGATGGTTTATCATTAACCAAGTATCCCATGTATGCTACGCTGATTGCTAATATTGTTAATGTAGCTCTGAATTATGTGTTGATTTTTGGATACTTAGGGTTTCCTAAATTAGGCATAGTAGGAGCCGCTTGGGGTACATTAGCTTCTCGTTTTATCATGGTTGCCTACATATGGATTCTCTTGTTGAAAAGAGAAAAATCTAGAGCTTTTGTCTCTAATCTTAAGATTTTTGTTCTAGATAAATTGATGCTGAGAAAGATTATAAGTCTTGGTTTTCCATCTGCGATGCAAATGTTTTTTGAAGTAGCCGTATTTACCATGGCGATCTGGCTGAGTGGATTGTTAGGTAAGAATCCACAGGCAGCGAATCAGATAGCATTGAATTTATCGTCTATGACCTTTATGGTAGCCATGGGATTAAGTGTGGCTTCAATGGTTAGAGTAGGAAATCAAAAAGGACTGAAGAATTACAGTGAACTTAGAAGAATTGCTTTTTCCATTTTTCTATTGGCGGTTATGCTTGCTTGTTGTTTTGCAATACTGTTCTTTGCCTTTAGACACCATCTTCCTAAGATATATCTAGATTATGACGATGCCATCAATATGGCAGATAATATAGAGGTAATTTCAATTGCTTCTCAACTACTATTAGCTGCCGCAATCTTCCAAATTAGTGATAGTATCCAGGTGGTAGTCTTAGGTGCCTTGCGTGGTTTACAAGACGTAAAGATTCCTACCTTGATTACTTTAATTGCCTATTGGGGAATAGGATTTCCCATTAGTTATTTCTTCGGTAAAGAAGAGAGTTATGGCAGTTTTGGAATTTGGTTAGGACTATTAGCCGGGTTGTCCTCTGCGGCGATCTTACTCTTTATCCGATTTAATTATCTAACTTTAAAACTTATTAAAACCCAAGAAAATGTCACTTCCTAAATTTTTATTGGCAGACAATTCAAATTATCCTGAAGATATTTTTGTCCTACATACAGATTTTCCACGTTTACTAATCAACTTAAAGGACGATTCCGTTGAGTTTTTTGAAGATCTTTCTGGTGAAAAGGAAGACGATATTGCCAATGAGGTTAGTAGAATTATCGAAGAAGCATCTTTGTTCTACGATTCTGAAATGGGTGAGTATCAAGAATAAAAAGAAAGCTCCAGAATACAAATGTATTTCCGGAGCTCTCAGCACAAAGTAACTTCCCCAAGTGTTATATGCAGTCTTCAAAGAGAAGGAATAATTGACCTTCACTATTGATAGATTGAGTTTCTCCGTCTTGATTGACACTAATAGGGTATTGGAAACTGAATCCTTCTTCATCTCCAAGACCATCTAAGAAAGTCTCAAATTCGTCATCAGAATTGATGGTAACAGTGGATCCGTCTTCATTGATCACGGTGAGTGGATAGTTGAAGGTAAAACAATCTTCAATCTCATATTCCTCATCGTAGCACATGTCAAAAGCCTCCTCTAATTCTTCAAGTGAATTGATCTGTTGTGTGGTTCCATCCTCGAAAATAATGGTGATAGGAAAAGTAAATTGAGGATCCTCTTCATCCCCAAGGTTCTCAAAGTATGTATAGAGTTCTTCCTCAGTGTTAATGGTAATAGTTCCACCAGCTGTTGAAGTGGCTTCTATTGGAAACTGAACGGTAAAGCAGTGGAAATCTTCAAGATCGTAATCTTCATAATCATAACAGGTCTCATAGAGATCGTCAAATTCTTCATCATTGTTAATGGTAACTACAGAGCCATCTTCGGTTAATGTTACAGAAACAGGATAAACAAAGCTAGGTTCAAAGGTATCCGTTTCATTGGCGTCCCAGAAATCGGATAATTCTTCTTCATTATTCACAGTTACATTATTTCCACTTTCGTCAGTCAAGGTCACTGGGAAATTTAAGGTAAAACAATCATCAACTTCATCATAGCATTCGTCAAAAGCGTTCTCTACTTCTTCCTGATTGTTAAGTGTAACAGTTGTCCCATCTTCATATTGAATGGTAATAGGATAGATAAAGTCTGGTTCAACAGAATCAGCTAAACTTTCATAAAAGCTCCAAAGCTCTTCATAATTATTAATGGTAGTGGTGGTAGTTCCATCAGTTGCGTCAACTGGAAATACAAGGTCAAAACAATCAAACTCATCCAAGTAGTCGGATGAATGGTCTAAATTATTTTCATTAGTTGCTGTGGCATTCGGGCTGGTAATGCTTCTAACAGCGGTCTTTAAGTTTTGAGCGGTAGTTTCGGTTGTAGGATTTTCATCATTAACCGTACACGCAATTACTAATGAAATTAGTAAAAACGCAGATAGAAAAAGCCTTGTGGCTTTTAAAAGAGGTGTTTTCATAATCATTGAATTAATATTAATCTGATTATGTAACAGCCGAGTTTAGATTTACCCTACCTTTTTTTTAGAAAAAATATTTATTTGGCTTTTTCTACTAGTTCAAGTTTGCTGACATTCACCTCGGTGGTAAACATTCCATAGTTGATAAAAGCCTTTTTCTTTTCAATCTTTTCTATGGTTCCCACGGCGTTTCCATCCTCTAGACGTACTCTATCATTGACTTTAAAGACATAACTAGCTTTTGCCTTTGCAATTTTCTTGGCTTCTTCTTTCTTCTCTTTACGAACTTCTACAACCTTTTTAAGAACTTCTTTTTCAACTTTTTGAATGGTTTCTTTTCTAAGCTCTCTTTTTTTTGCAACTTCCTTCTTCTGAACTTTGGTCTTTGGTTTTGGAGGATTTTTCTTTAAGTGTTTTGTCTTTTCCGCTGCAACCCATTTAACGAAGTTCGCGATCAGTTCCTTTTTGTTATTGGTTTGGAAGTATTTGTTCAAGAATTCGTTCGTCTTTCTTCCAAGGGTAAGCATTCGTTGATTGTTGTCATACAATTCTTGAAACCCTTCTAGTTTTTCTCTAATCTTGTCTTCTTTTTCCCGTAGACTACTTAAGTGTTTTTGTTCCTTGTCTTTCTGTTTTTCTAGATTATCAGAAGTTTTTTGAAGACGGTTTCTCTCTTTTTGAAGTTTAGAGATAGTTCTATCTAGTCTTATTTTCTCTGATTCAACTCTCTTTTTTGCCTTGTTAATCAAACTAAACGGAATACCGTTCTTTTGTGCAACTTCAAAGGTGAAAGAGCTTCCAGCCTGACCAATGAATAACTTGTACAATGGCTCAAGAGTACGTTCGTTGAATTGCATATTTGCATTGGTAACATTGTCTAATTCATTAGCCAATACTTTTAAATTAGCATAATGAGTTGTGATGATTCCGAATGCTTTTTTATGATAGAATTCTTCTAAGAAGATCTCAGCCAAAGCGCCACCTAGCTCCGGATCCGAACCTGTTCCAAATTCATCAATCAGAAATAGGGTATCTGCATTACATTTTCTAAGAAAATGGCGCATATTTTTTAAGCGATAGCTATAGGTACTTAATTGATTTTCAATAGATTGATTATCTCCAATATCTGTTAATACAGTATCAAATATATAGGTCTGACTTTTCTCTTCAACCGGGATTAAGATCCCACTTTGCAACATCACTTGCAATAATCCTATCGTTTTTAAGGTGATACTTTTTCCACCAGCATTCGGACCAGATATGACAATGATTTGCTGTTTTTCATTCAGCTCAATGGTTTGAGGAACAGTCAACAGATCTTGCTCTTGATTCTTTACCCAAAGAACAGGATGATATGCATTTTTTAAGAATACTTTTTTCGTCTTACTGATCTTTGGTAAAATTCCATTGATGGCATGCGCATATTTCGCCTTTGCAGCAATCGAATCTAAGTGTGTCAAATAAGCTAAGTAGGATTCAATGATTTCTACATAAGGTCTTATGGTCTCGCTAAGCTCTCTGAGAATTCTAATAACCTCTTGCTTCTCTTCATAGATTAGGTTTTGAAGTTCTCTATGATAGGCCAGTGTTGCCTGAGGCGCGATATAAACAATATTTCCCGATTTAGAAGATCCGAGTAAACTCCCGTTTACTTTCTTTCTATGCATAGCGAACACAGCTAAGACCCTTTGGTTATCAATTACAGTCTCTCTTATGTCATCTAAGTATCCGGCAGCTTTAGCCTTAGCGAGAGCTGAAGAAAAACTCGCTCCAATCTTACCATGAATTTGTGCTTTATCTCTTCTAATCTTTCTTAATAGGGCAGAGGCATTGTCTCTGATGTCTCCATAGTTGGAAACAACCTTTGCAATCTCAGTAATAATCTCTTTATGAAAATCAATTTCTTCACTATTTTGATGAAGAGTAGGATAGTAATCTTTGAATTTCGAAAAGTATTTCTTTAGTTCACCTATCAGCTCTGTGGTTGAAGATATCTTCAAAAAGTCCTTAGGCTCTATGTAGCTATTATCAATAGCAAGTCGTTTTACCTTGTCGTAGATATTGTCAAAACCATGATTTGG
>CAZDKB010000083.1:0-11427 GCA_964505885.1 uncultured Flavobacterium sp. | reverse complement strand
AACCTCCTTACTCATATTCATTGCTAGCATAGCAATAAACACCAGATACATCAGGTTGATCATCTTCTGCCTTGGGGATAATTTTCCTCCTGCCATTTGAATTAGTTTTTTAGATTAATACTTATTGAACTAATTACTTGTTGGTCATTGCTGAAAGCATTCCACCATATACTCCATTTAATGAAGATAGGTTGCTTGCTAAAGACTCCATTTGCTCTTTTAATCGCTCAGAGTTTTCGATCATCGCACCGTTCAATTCAGCTTGCTTACTTGCATTCTCCATTTGAACTTGGTACAATCCATTTAAAGACTCCATTTGAGTGGCAGCCTGTTCTACTTTTTCGTTATACTTTGAAGTTGCAGAGATAGATTCTGCAGCTACATTAATTCCCTCAGCAGCCGTTTGGAAATTCTTGATGCTCTCTCCTAAGCTGTTCATTAATTGAGTATCTACTTCTGCTTCTTTTAAAAGATTGTCTAATTTTTGAGAAAGCATTCCTTGAGCTCCCATTGAATCTCCGTCTTCCTCTCCCAACTCTGGGTATACTTTTGTCCAGTCTAAATCGTCTTCAACAGGTTCGAATGCAGAAATCGCGAAAACCACCGCTTCTACTCCCATTCCTATCATCAGCATGATTCCTCCAGTGATCGGACCAATGCTAATGTGCTGAATTTTAAAAAGTGCTCCTAAAATTACAATTGCAGCTCCTAGTCCGTAAGCCATGTTAAATAACTTCTTTGTTGATCTTGATTGTGCCATAATTAATTATGTTTTTGGGGGTTAAGTGTTAATAATTATCTATTGTTTGTATTCTATCTTTTCAATTTTCCTAAAGAATTTTGAACAGTTCTAAATCCGATGTAGCTTCTTGCAGTATCTGCATATTCGTAGTCTCTACTACTTACTTCTAAGAAGAAGGCTACGTCTTTCCAAGAACCTCCTCTAATGATCTTTCTCTTATTGTCTCGATCACTAATATTCGGGTTCATTGTTGAAGCCATATAGTAAGCAGTTCTATTGTAAGCGGAGTTTGTCCATTCTGCAACGTTTCCTGCCATATTGTAAAGTCCGTAATCGTTAGGATTGTATGATTTCGCCTCAACAGTATACAAGGCTCCATCTACCACATAATTCCCACGAACTGGCTTGAAGTTCGCTAGGAAACATCCTCTATCACTTGTCGTGCTAGGACCTCCCCAAGGATACTTCGCGAATTCCAGGCCTCCTCTTGCCGCATATTCCCATTCTGCCTCTGTTGGCAATCTAAAGCTTGGTACTGCTATTGATCCTTTTCTACCACGGTTCTTATCATTCTTATATTTTGTTCTCCAATTACAGAAGGCCTCTGCTTGATACCAATCTACTCCCACTACTGGATAATCTCCATAAGCTGGATGTGAGAAGTAATCTTGGTGCATTGGATCGTTATAAGAATAGTTAAAGTCCTTTACCCAAACAGTAGTGTCTGGATAAATATTTACTGTCTCGGTTCTTAAGAAATCTTTTCGATCTCCAGTTTTATTACGAGCATCCTTTTGATCAAACCAAGAATAGGTATAATTCAAGTATTTAGGATCGAATGTTCTGATTCCATTGGTTGCCTCATCTTTTTTGATATACAAAGAATCCATCACTTCAGTGTAATACTCGTCTGGATACTCTTGAACATCCCAAATAAGATCTGTATTCCAGTCTAATGGTTTCAAAGAATCTAAACCAGCACCAATGTCATAGTAATTTTCGAACATATACTTCTCATAGGCAGTAGCGTTTGCTGTATCAATCACTTTAAACGCATAATCATAAATCCCTCCAGATTTCGCTTCTCCAGTTGAATCTAAAAGACTCCCTCCAGCTGCAAACTCTGCCATGTAAGCAAGTTTTGTTCTAGTGATAGAGTCTCTAACCCAAAGAACGAACTGCTTATATTCTGAATTTGTAACCTCTGTTTCATCCATGTAAAAAGGACGCACGGTCACAGTTCTAGCTGGAGCACTCATAGTTCCTATGATATCCTCATCCTGCTTACCCATTGTAAAAGATCCTCCTGGAACAAATACCATCCCAAAAGGTTGTTCTGCAAACCATTTCTGCTTGTATTGAACTCCTAAAAGTTCTCCCCTATCATTTGATCCACATCCATATAAAATGGCTAATAAAAATGCATACAATGCTGCTTTCTTCATATTTATCGTGTCTTTCCTAAAAAAAGTTCGTAAACCTAGAATAATTTTTGCTAAAATACAATGTAATATCCTCTTTTAGGTACTCTTTTCTTAGTTTTTGTTTAAACCATTTTCCTTTGTGCCTTAAACCATCTATCAGGTATAATTTGTTCGGTCGTTTCCAAATAGTCCTGATAGGTACAAGGTATTAACGCATGTCTTTTGTATTTATTATCCTTTATCAAATTTATCTCCATCCACCATCTGTCTGTCTTGTGGCTTTTGTAAAAATTGATAGGATCATCATCTTCTAATAGAACAGTGAATTTTTGATATTCCTCTTTGGTACTGTATGGATAATCTTTTGCTCTATAATTCACTCCTTCAATGAAATACCAAATCATCTGAGCTATGAGATGTGCTGTTTGATAATTGTTATCGTACTTTGAATTGTATTCATATACTCCAAATGAGGACACCTTATCGCTTATCCCAGCATATCTTGCAATTGCACAAATCTCTTCTCCGTAAAATCCATTCGGAGATACATTATTGTTCGCTGGAGCATCACTCTGACGAACTACACCTATATCTACACTAACAATATCAGCATCTCTAAAGACAGGTTCTACGATCTCTAAGTTCTTCGCTTCTCCTAACCTGTAGGCATCAAAATTCAAGCTTTGGATCAAATTGATCTCTTCTTGTGCGTTGAAGTAGGTTTGATATCCTATGTTGCTATAATTGAATAGGTTATTAGGTTCTTGCATAATGATCTTACTCAAATAAGACTTAGAAGAAAGTTCGTCCTCTAGAGTTCCTAGGTCGAACATACTGTCTACGGCTACCAAATTCACTGATTGTTCTAACTTGTCGTAAGCCCGATAGTTTGAGAAAGTCACATCTTGTCCTCCTCCAATAATTATTGGAATGATTCCTTTTTTTAATAGGTCTGATAAAATCTCTGTAACTGCGTAGTGCGTATCAGATGTTGCATTTCCTTTTTTTATGTTTCCAAGATCGGCGATAGTGGTTGTCCAATTCCCCGGAAACAATTGGTATAAATGCCTACGAATATGATGTAAATCCTTTCCACTTCCGTAGTTATCCTCTGTGTTTCGATCTTCTTCAACACCTAAAATAGCCAATTTAACACCCTCCAAATCAGGAAAACCCTCTGTTTGGGAATGCACTCTCATTGTTCTGCCAAGACTGTTGGATGACAATAGCACCGAATGGGCGACCACGGAATCTTTTATAGGGGACAAAAACTCTGTATTCATTGTTTCATTGAAAACATCGGCAAGATAACGATATTTTACTTCTTTTTCGCGGTTTTCTTCTTTGGAGACTTAGATTCTATCAATTTAATTGCTTGTTCTTTGGTCAATTTATCAATATCTGTAGTTTTAGGAAGTTCAACTTTGATCTTCCCTTTGATCACATGGAATCTACCCCAGCGAGCTTTTTCTACTCGGATATCTACGTCCTCCCAATGCTGAAGTAACTTTTCTCTTTCCTTCTTTAATTTATCCTCAATAAGCTCTTCTAGATCCTCTTGAGTCAAATTATCGAAGTCATATTTTTTGTTGACATTAATGAACATTGAATTCCATTTAATGAATGGACCAAAACGTCCAACACCCTTCTGGATTGGTAAATCCTGATAGTTTCCAATAGGTGCATCAGCTTTTCTTTTCGCTTCTATAAGTTGCACCGCTCTATCCATATCCACACTCATTGGGTTTTCTCCTTTATCCAAGGAAACGAACATCTTACCGAATCGGATATATGGACCATATCGTCCATTTGCTACAACAACCTCATCACCGTCATACTCCCCTAAAGTTTTTGGTAATTTAAATAGATCTAGAGCTTCTTCATAGGTAATGCTATTCATAGTCTGTTCACCTTGAAGACTTGCGAATCTTGGTTTTTCTTCATCTGAAGCTTCACCAATCTGCACCATAGCTCCATATCGGCCTAATCGCACATATACATTCTTTCCAGTTTCAGGATCGATTCCTAATAAACGTTCTCCTTTTGCTCTTTCCGCATTCTCCGCAACATCTTCTACGATCACATGAAAATCTTGGTAAAATTCCTTGATCATTGCAGTCCAGTCTTCTTTACCATCTGCAATCTCATCAAATTCATTCTCTACTTTGGCCGTAAATCCGAAGTCAAGGATACTTGAGAAGTTCTTTACCAAAAAGTCATTCACGATGTTTCCTATATCAGTTGGAACCAATTTTCCTTTGTCAGAACCTACCTTTTCTGTTAAAGTCTTTGTGGAGACCTCACCTTTAGAAAGAGTAAACTGAGTGTAGTTTCTCTCTTTACCATCAACAGCTCCTTTCGCTATATACTCTCTTCTTTGAATTGTTGAAATTGTAGGTGCGTAGGTAGAAGGTCTTCCTATACCTAATTCTTCTAAACGCTTTACCAAAGAGGCTTCAGTAAATCTATAGGGTGGTTTAGTATATCTCTCTGTAGCAGTGATGTATTCATTTTCTAAAACTTCACCCACTTCTAATTTCGGCAACATTCCCGCTTGCTCTTCTTCGTCATAATCAGTTCCCTCTAAATAAACTTTTAAAAATCCTTCGAAGGTTATTACCTCTCCATTTGCTGTAAACTGCTTATCATTCTTATCATTTTCTATTTTAACAAGAGTTCTTTCCAGTTGAGCTTCTGACATTTGTGAAGCAATAGTTCTCCTCCAGATTAAGGCATACAAACGATCTTGATCATAATCCACATTTACAGAATGTCTGCTCATGTTGGTCGGACGAATCGCCTCATGAGCTTCTTGAGCTCCTTTGGCCTTGTTCGAAAAATTACGTGGCTTGCTAAATGATTCACCATAAGAAGATATGATCTCTGCTTGAGCCGCATTTTTAGCATCCTCAGAAAGGTTCACACTGTCCGTTCTCATATATGTAATCAATCCTGCTTCATAGAGTCTTTGAGCCATCAACATGGTTTTCGCTACGGGAAATCCTAGTTTTCTTGATGCCTCCTGTTGCAAAGTAGATGTCGTAAACGGTGGGGCCGGAGATTTCTTAGCAGGTTTCTTCTGCAAATCAGATACCTTATGTATTGCTCCAATGCAGTCATTCAAGAATTGTTCTGCCTCTTCTCTTGACGAAAAGTTTTTAGAAATCTTTGCTTTGAATTTCTTCCCATTAGCATTCGTAAATTCAGCATCTACTCTATACGAAGCCTCAGCTTTGAAGTTCTCAATTTCGCGTTCTCTTTCCACAATTAACCTCACGGCAACCGATTGAACTCGCCCGGCAGATAAACCTCCTTTTACTTTTCTCCATAATACAGGAGAAAGTTCATACCCCACTAATCTGTCTAGGACTCTGCGTGCTTGCTGAGCATTAACTAGGTTATAATTAATCGCTCTTGGGTTATCAACTGCATGAAGAATCGCTTTCTTAGTAATCTCGTGAAAAACAATTCTCTTAGTATCCTTATCCTTTAGTTTTAATTGCTCTGCTAAATGCCAAGCAATTGCCTCTCCTTCTCTATCTTCATCACTTGCCAGCCAAACAGTTTCTGCTTTCTTGGCCAAGTCCTTCAATTTCTTAACAACAGCTTTTTTGTCTGAAGAGACTATATATTTAGGTTTAAAATCGCTATCCACATTCACTCCAAGTTCTTTTGAAGGAAGGTCAGCAATATGACCAAAACTAGATTCAACCTGGAAATCCTTTCCTAAGAATTTCTCAATAGTTTTTGCTTTTGCAGGGGACTCAACAATCACTAAATTCTTTGCCATATACGTATAATATTGTCGTCAAAACCGCTTCAATTTGAAGAAGATTTTGGAATGCAAAAGTATAGAGTTTTTTTTTATTGCTAGATTTTCACTTGTTTTTTCCTTGTTATATTTACGATCTGAATGTGAAAAATACTATGCTCAAGATACTCTCTCATGCTTGCATGCAATTAAAAACAAATGAAGCAAATTTACTTGTAGACCCTTGGCTATTAGGTTCTTGTTATTGGCGTTCTTGGTGGAATTACCCTCCAGTGAAGAAGATGGATGAAGAGGCTTTAAATCCAGACATTATTTATATAACACATGTACATTGGGACCACTGGCATGGAGCTACCTTAAAAAAGTATTTGAACAAGGACGTTCTTGTGGTTACTCATAAAGAACCCAATAAAAGAAGTTATCAAGATCTAAGGGAATTTGGTTTTAAGAATATCAAAGTACTCAGGCACGGTGAAACATTTCGTTTCAAAGACATGAAACTCACCCCTTATCAATTCGGTTTATTCTTGAATGATTCTGCTCTTGTAATTGAAACTCCAGATTGCAAAATTCTAAATGCTAATGATTGTAAAATTGCCGGGGCAAGTTTAGAGCAGATCAAACGAAAACATGGACAGTTTGATTTTGCCCTTAGATCTCATAGCACGGCAAATGATAGGGTTTGCTATCAGATTAAAGATTCAGAAAAGGTTTTTGACGATGTAATGCATTACTCTAGGTCCTTCAAGTTGTTTATGGATAATGTAAAACCGAAATATGCCATTCCATTTGCGTCTAATCACTGCCATCTTCACAGGGACACACTGCAATACAATCAATTTGTGAATGACCCTTATCTTTTACGAGAAAACCTTATTGAAATGGGAGGTCTGGATTCTTCTGAACTTAAGATCATGTTATCTGGCGACTCTTGGTCTCCTAACAATGGATTTGAATTTATTAAAGGAAACAAAGACTTTTTCACAAACAAGGAAAAGCATATCACGGAATACGCAGAGTTAAATTCGACAACACTAGAGAAATACTATCTTTTAGAAAACAAGCAAAGGCTTACCAATCGGACGATTAATCAATTTGAAGATCAGCTTCAACGCATTCCTAAATTTTTAATCCGCAAACTCAAAAATTGGAAATTTCTTTTAGAGGTAGGAAATGAAAAGAAAACTCATTTTCTTGAGGTGGACCCCTATAAGGGAAAGACTAGAAAAGTCGTCGCAGAAGAATCAAAGAACTATTCTGCCAGAATTATTATACCGTTAATTGTTTTTAACGATGCTGTGAACAAGAACATGTTCCATCATTCCGGAATTTCAAAACGCAATAAATATGTATTTGAAAGTCAGGAAGAACTTCAGAAATGGGAAATCCTCAATGGAAATCTTGATAGAGTTGAGCTTCAGGTCTTCCCGCTACGTATACCCTATTTAACAAGGTTTTTCTGGTCCTATACCAGAAGATGGAGAGAAGTATTAGTCTATTTCAAAGCACTTATATATCTCAAAAGAGGTATGAAAATGTATGATGTGGAGGAAAAAATACTTTCAGAGCACTCCTGAAATAAAGAATTTATTCTGACAATTTGTCACATTCTTTGGATTTTGGTTATATCTTTGTACCGAATTAATCAACATGGAACAGATCGAGAAAGTTATTGATGAAAAGGTACAAGGCAAGGCTCTTGTAACTGGGAATAAGGAAGGAAATACGAAAAAACTTTTTATTGAAAGTTATGGCTGTCAAATGAATATGAACGACAGCGAAATAGTAGCAGCCATACTTTCCGAACAAGGATTTAACACTACACAAAGTTTGGAAGATGCAGATCTTGTATTGGTAAATACTTGTTCTATTCGAGAAAAAGCCGAACAAACTGTTAGAAACCGACTCCAAAAGTACAATCACGCAAAAAAGAGAAATCCAAAAATGAAAGTTGGGGTTTTGGGTTGTATGGCAGAAAGGTTAAAAGCAAAATTTTTAGAAGAAGAAAAAATTGTAGACCTTGTAGTAGGACCTGATGCTTACCGTGACCTGCCTAATCTCATTGAAGAAGTGGAAGCCGGAAGAGATGCAGTAAATGTGATTCTTTCTAAGGATGAAACCTATGGAGACGTTTCACCTGTAAGATTGAACTCAAACGGTGTTTCTGCTTTTGTTTCAATTACCAGAGGATGCGATAATATGTGTACATTCTGCGTAGTTCCTTTTACCCGTGGACGCGAGAGAAGTAGAGATCCAAAGAGTATTATAGAAGAAATTCGATCTATGGATGAGAAGAACTTTAAGGAGATCACACTTCTTGGTCAGAATGTAGATTCTTATTTATGGTATGGTGGCGGACTCAAAAAGGATTTCAAGAAGGCTTCTGAAATGGCAAAAGCAACCGCAGTTGACTTTGCTCAATTATTAGACATGTGCGCTACCGAGTTTCCAAAAATGCGATTCCGTTTTTCGACATCTAATCCTCAGGATATGACTTTGGATGTGATACACGTGATGGCAAAACATAAAAATATTTGCAAATACATTCACCTGCCAGTTCAGAGTGGTAGTAATAATATGTTGAAAGCCATGAATCGCCAACACACTCGTGAAGAGTACATGGAATTGGTTAACAATATATACAATATCATTCCAGAAATGGCTCTGAGTCAAGACATGATTGCTGGATTCTGTGGAGAAACCGAAGAAGATCATCAAGATACTTTAGATCTTATGAAACATGTGAAATATAGTTTCGGATTTATGTTTGCCTATTCTGAAAGACCAGGAACATTAGCAGCCAAGAAAATGGAAGATGATGTCCCGTTAGAAACGAAAAAGAGAAGATTAAGAGAAATTATTGCTCTGCAACAAGAACATAGTTTATACAGAACAACTGAACATGTCGGTAAAGTTCAAGAAGTACTTATTGAAGGTACTTCAAAAAAATCCGACGCTCATTGGAAAGGAAGAAATACACAAAACACCGTAGTTGTATTCCCGAAGGAAAACTACAAAATGGGTGATTTCGTGAATGTAATGATTGAAGATTGTACTTCTACTACCCTTCTCGGAACCGCAGTTGGATATTCAGATAATAATTAAGAAAAATTAATGGAAAACTTACAAGCCATAAAACAACGCTTTGGAATTATCGGTAACGATATTCAGTTAAATCGTGCTTTAGAAAAAGCTGTGAGAGTAGCACAAACAGACATATCTGTATTGGTTACAGGAGAAAGTGGTGTTGGTAAGGAAAGTATTCCAAGAATCATACATCAATTATCTCACAGGAAACATGCAAAGTATATTGCAGTTAACTGCGGAGCAATTCCTGAAGGAACTATTGACAGTGAACTTTTTGGTCATGAGAAAGGAGCTTTTACAGGTGCTACTTCTACTAGAAAAGGTTACTTTGAAGTAGCAGATGGTGGTACAATCTTCCTAGACGAGGTCGGAGAATTACCCTTGACTACTCAAGTTCGATTACTTCGTGTTTTAGAAAACGGAGAGTTTATCAAGGTAGGATCTTCACAGGTTCAGAAAACCAATGTTCGCATTGTGGCGGCAACCAATCTTGACATGATAGATGCCATAGCGAAAGAAAAGTTTAGAGAAGATCTTTATTATAGATTAAGCACGATTGAAATCTCTCTACCTCCGCTTCGTGAAAGAAATGAAGACATTCATTTATTATTTAGAAAATTTGCAGCAGACTTCGCTCAGAAATACAGAATGCCTACTATTCGATTGGACGAAAATGCGCAAAGAATGCTTATTAACTATCGTTTTCCAGGTAATATCCGACAGCTCAGAAATATTGCCGAACAGATTTCTGTAGTAGAAGAAAATAGAACCATAACAGCAGAAAAGATAAGTCAATACTTACCTAATTATTCAGGAAATCTACCTGCAGTAGTTGGTAAATCCTCTGGATCGAATGATTTTGCAACGGAACGAGATATCATGTATAAGATCTTGTTTGATATGAGAAATGACATCAACGATCTTAAAAAGCTAACCTTGGATTTGATGAGAAATGGTAACTCAGAGCAAGTACAACAGCAGCATCAAGACCTGATCCAAAAAATTCACGAAGACCAAGAGCCAGTGCATCCTGTGGAAGTGGTTTCCATCCCGGAGCATACTTCAGAAAGCAACTATGATTATATCGAAGCCATAGAGGAAGATGAGAATCTATCACTACAAGAAAAAGAGATTGAGATGATAAGAAGGTCTTTAGAAAAACATAAAAAAAGAAAGTTAGCTGCTAAAGAATTGGGGATTTCGGAACGAACTTTGTACCGAAAGATTAAGCAATACGATTTATAACGAATTTGTACATTTGAAGAGCATGAAAAAAATCTTTTTCCTATTTGCAGTTGTAACGACCTTATCTTTCTCTGGATGTAAATATTATTCTTTCTCGGGAGGAAATACAGGTGATGCAAAGACTATTCAGGTCGATTTTTTCCCAAATCAAGCAGCTTTGGTAGAACCCACTTTGAGTCAGCGTTTCACTCAAGACATGCAGGATCTATTCTTACGTCAGACAAATTTGGACCTTGTGACTACGGGAGGAGATCTGCGCTTTGAAGGAGAAATCACTCAATATCGAGTAAATCCCATGAGTGCAACCGCACAGCAGACAGCTGCTCAAAACAGACTCACCATCACGGTAAACGTAAGATTCTTCAATCGATTAAAAGAAGAAGATGATTTTGAAAAGCAGTTCTCTTTCTATTCTGATTTTGATGCAAATTCTCAATTAACAGGTGGTGTTTTAGACTCTGCCTTAGATGAAATTTTGGAAAGAATCATTCAAGACATCTTTAATGCATCTGTGGCTAAATGGTAATGGATAGTCAAACATATCATAACCTTTTGTCTTCACCAGAATTATTAAAAAACGAACAAGTTTCTGAGCTAAAATCAATCATTAAGGAATACCCTTACTTTCAATCGGCAAGAGCCTTGTATCTAAAAGGATTGAAAAATCAGGAAAGTTTTAGATATAACAATGAGTTAAAAAGGACAGCGGCATATACATCTGATAGAGCAGTTTTATTTGATTTTATTACTTCATCTGACTTTGCAAAAAAAGCTGATATCCACGAACAGATAACTCAAAAGATTGTTGAAGAAGAAACTCATATTGAAGTAGTGGAACCTACTTTAGAAGAGAAAGAATTAGAAATTGGTAAACCTATCTCTTTTTCATCTCATGAGAAACATTCGTTCAATGAATGGCTTCAACTATCATCCATAAAACCAATTCAAAGATCAGAGGAAGAAAAGTCTTCAGAAAAGAAAATTGATAAGTTTTCAATTATTGATAAATTCATAGAGAACAATCCAAAGATTTCACCCCTAGATAAAGGCGAAAAGGTTGAATTAGAACTCCCAAAAAATAAAGTGGATAAATCATTGATGACAGCCACTTTAGCCAAAGTTTACCTAGAACAGAAGAAGTATTCTAAAGCCGTTAA
>CAZDKB010000082.1:0-11830 GCA_964505885.1 uncultured Flavobacterium sp. | reverse complement strand
TAGAGAGATTCCAGCTCTAATATCAGGTGATGACATCTTAGTTGCTTTCAACTGCGATTGCCCGTCGTGACCAATAACTGTTGCTCTGTGTGGGTCACATAAAATAACCTTAGCACCCATATCTATTAACTTATCCACAAAGAACAATCTACTCTCAAACATCTTCTGATGAATAAGTACCGTTCCTCGTGCCTGAGTTGCCACCACTAGAATGATACTCAAAAGATCTGGTGTAAAACCTGGCCAAGGTGCATCCGACACTGTTAAGATAGAACCGTCGATATAAGTTTGTACTTCATAAGATTCTTGCTTAGGAATAAAGATATCATCTCCTCTTCTTTCTAATTGGATTCCTAATTTTCTAAATACTGATGGAATTTGTCCCAAATCATCCCAACTTACATCTTTGATAGTTAATTCAGAGCGCGTCATAGCTGCCATTCCTACCCAACTACCAATTTCGATCATATCAGGGAGTACTCTATGAGTACATCCACCTAAAGACCTTACTCCTTCAATATTTAAGAGGTTAGATCCTACTCCTGTGATCTTTGCTCCCATGCTATTCAGCATTTTACAAAGTTGTTGCAAGTACGGCTCGCAAGCTGCATTGTAGATTGTTGTAGTGCCTTTCGCAAGAACTGCGGCCATTACAATATTTGCAGTACCCGTTACCGAAGCCTCATCTAAAAGCATGTCGGTTCCAGTTAAACCATCTTTAGCTTCCACCCCGAAGAAACGTTCTTCTCTGTTATATCTAAAAGTAGCCCCTAAGTCGATAAAACCTTGAAAGTGTGTATCGAGTCTTCTTCGACCAATTTTATCACCTCCGGGTCTAGGAATATATCCTCTACCAAAGCGAGCTAATAAAGGACCTACGATCATAATGGATCCTCTTAAGGAACTTCCATCCTTCTTGAACTTCTCAGATTCTAAATAATCGAGATCAATATCATCAGCTTGAAATGTATAACTGTTCGGAGAATGTTTTTCTATCTTTACTCCTAACTCACCTAAAATAAAGATGAGTTTGTTCACATCGATGATGTTTGGAATATTATGTATGGTTACTTTTTCTGGTGTTAGCAAAACGGCACACAAAATCTGTAATGCTTCATTCTTTGCTCCTTGAGGGGTGATGGATCCACTTAACTCGTGACCACCTTCAATTCTAAAAGACGACATTTATCTTTTTCTGTTTTTATGAGATTGATTCTTTCCTTTACCCTTATTTCCTTGACCTCTTCTATTCTTTAAAAGGTCCTTACTTTCTGACAGAATTTCTCCTGAATTTCTCATGTCTAATTCACCATCAGACAATTCGAATAAATGATCAAAGATGACCGCATCATCCACGGTATCTTTATTCCAACTCAAGAAACACTTTTTCATATGATTGGCAATGGTATAAACCAATGCATCCTTCATTTCTCCATTATCCCAAGTCAATGCAGTATCAATCATGATCTGAATATTGTTTCCATAGAAACGATATTTTGACGCCGATTTAGGATAGTTTAAAGGCTCGGGTTTCTCTTGCAACTCTTCTTTTGAAGGTTTTTCATAAGGAGAATCTGCATCCAAACGGAAATCAGACATGATATGTAACTGATCCCATAGTTTATGCTTAAAATCTGGAACATCACGCAAATGTGGTTGAAGATTTCCCATGACATCAATGATTGCTTGCGCCATTTTATTTCTTTCTTCTTTTGTTTCCAGAGCAACGCAATGATCAACCAATTTCTGAATATGCCTACCATATTCTGGAATGATCATCAAAGGTCTTTCTGAATTGTATTCTAAATCAAATGTCATGTATGCTTTTTATGAAGTTTACTCCTACATCATAGGATTCGGAGCATTAAAATTATTCTGCAAAATACATATTATTTCACAGGGTTCTAATGATTTTATCCAATTATTTTCAACTTTGCGAATTGTAGCAAAAGTTTCTTTTTTCCTACGGTTCCAAACTGAATTTCTGCTTTTTTATTGGCCCCGGAACCCTCTAATGAGATCACCTCTCCTTTTCCAAATCTATTGTGCTCAACAATATTCCCAACCGTAATATTTGAATCAAATAAATTCGCATTTGAACTCGATGAACTTACCTTTTTCAGATTCTTAGGTGGTGTAAAGGTATTTTTCTTAGCTTGTTCTCTTTCTCTTCTTTGTCTTTGAATAGGTTTTTGAAAACGGATCTTTTTAGGGGCATCGCCAAAAATATCGCTATCTACAAATCTATTCACGCTGGGTTGAGGAGATTTTGGTGTGATATACTCTATGAACTGATCATCAATTTCCTCTAAAAATCTACTGGGTTCACCATCCGTCAATTTACCCCATCGATATCTTGTTTGAGCATACGTTAAATAAGCTTGTTTTTCTGCTCTAGTCAGTGCAACATAAAACAAACGGCGTTCTTCTTCAAGTTCAGAACGCGTATTCATACTCATCGCCGAAGGAAACAAGTTCTCTTCAAGACCAACAATATAAACGTAAGGAAATTCAAGACCTTTGGCTAAGTGAATAGTCATTAAGGACACTCTTGGCTTATCATCTTTCTTCTCTGAATCAAAATCTGTAGCAAGGGCTACATCTTCAAGAAACGCAGTCAATGATGCATCCTCACCCTGCTCAATTTTATCCGTGATAAAATCTTTGATCCCATTCAATAATTCTTGAACATTCTCTACTTTACTCACAGCCTCAGGTGTGCCGTCTTTTTCAAGGTCCTTGATTAACCGGGTTTGCTTAACAACCAAATCAGCAATCTCAAAAGCATTTAGTTTTTGAGCATCGATTTGAAATCTCAAGATCATATTCAAGAAATTCTCCAGTTTGGTTTTGGTCCCTGAGTTGATCTTAAGATCTATCTTATGAATGTTCTTGATGATATCAAAAATGGACTTCTTGTAGTGATTGGCTGCAATGGTCAACTTATCTATGGTTGTTGCCCCAATACCTCTTGCGGGATAATTAATGATTCGCTTTAAAGCTTCCTCATCATTAGGGTTTATCAGCATTCTTAGGTAAGACAACAGATCCTTGATCTCTTTTCTTTGATAAAACGATATTCCACCATAGATTTTATAGGGAATATCTTTTTTTCTTAGAGCATCTTCCATCGCCCTAGACTGAGCATTGGTTCTATATAAGATGGCAAATTCATCATTCTTCATTTGCTTGTTCATCTTATTATCGAAAATAGATTGAGCAACAAATCTTCCCTCTTCACCATCCGATATGGTTCTCATGACCTTAATTTGATCCCCAGAGTCGTTTTGCGTCCAAACTTGCTTATCTAATTTGGTTTTGTTCTTTTCTATAACAGAATTTGCTGCATTCACGATATTCTTTGTAGATCGATAATTCTGTTCTAGTTTAAAGGTTCTCACATCAGGATAATCCTTTTGAAAACTTAATATGTTCTGAATATTAGCTCCTCTAAATGCATAGATACTTTGAGAATCGTCACCCACAACACATATATTCTGATATCTGTCTGCCAAGGCTCTTACAATGAGATACTGAGAATGATTGGTATCTTGATACTCGTCCACCAAGATATATCGGAATCGATCTTGATATTTGGCCAATACTTCTGGGAATCTACTTAAAAGTTCGTTGGTTCTCAATAGCAGATCATCAAAATCCATGGCCCCTGATTTAAAGCAGCGATCTACATATTCCTTGTATATATCACCCACCTTGGGTCTACTCGCCATTAGGTCAGCTTCTTGTAGGTCTGAATTATTAAAATAGGCTCTTACCGTAATCAAGCTATTTTTAAACGATGAGATTCTACTTAAAATTTGTTTGGGTTTATAACGATCCTTATCTAATCCCATCTCTTTAATAATAGCCGTGATCAAACGTACCGAATCTTGTGTGTCGTAAATCGTAAAATTAGATGGAAAACCGAGTTTGTCAGCTTCAGCTCTTAAGATTCTGGCGAACACAGAATGAAAAGTTCCCATCCAAAGATTCTTAGCTTCACTTTGTCCCACGACCGTTGCTATTCTCTCTTTCATTTCTCGTGCCGCTTTGTTTGTAAATGTTAAGGCAAGAATATTAAAAGGATCAACACCCTCTTGCATTAAATGCGCTATTCTGTAAGTAAGCACTCTTGTCTTACCAGAACCCGCACCAGCAATGATGATCATGGGTCCGTCTTTTTGCAAAACGGCTGCTTTTTGAGCAGGATTTAAGGAGTCTAAAAAGTGAGCCAAGTCGATTGGATTAAAGAATCAAAAATACCATTCTGAATGCTGGTCGACAAGGAAAGTTATCGACAGTTTTTAACAAAATTTAGGTCTTATTCGACATATTTTCTATTTTAGTTCACTCAGAAACTAAAAAATTATGAAAACGAAAATCAACCTCCTTTTATTAGCTTGCTTTGTGACTTTATGTTCATGTAAAACAGATTCAAATCAACAAAAGCAAGTTCCTTCGCAGGATGATGTACAGAAAGAAACACCAAAAACAGTCGTTGTTAAAGAAGCTCCTTTTGTTTATGGAATCGATATTTCTCAATATCAAGGAAAAGAAGCTTTTGATATTAACTCAAAAAAAGACAGCCTAGGGTTTATTATCTGCAAGGCAACCGAAGGAGAAACTTATGTAGACCCGGACTTTCAAAAAAATTGGGGTCAAATTACAAAAGATGGTTTTGTAAGAGGAGCCTACCATTTCTACAGATCAGTGGACAATCCTGTTTCCCAGGCAAATTTTTTCGCAAAGACCATTTAATCAATTGATTCTCTTGACATTCCTCCTGTAGTTGATTTTGAGGCTGGTGGAATAGATAAGTCACAAACTGTAGAAAAAGTTCAAAGTGATCTCAACATATTCCTAGAAACTTTAGAAAAGCAATTGGGAAGAAAGCCTATGATCTACACAGACATCCCTGTGGCAGACAAATATTTGAATGATCCTAAATATGCTGATTATGCGTTATGGATCGCAAATTACAATGGTAAATCTAGTCCAGACCTTCCAATTACCTGGAAGGAGAAAGGTTGGACTTTTTGGCAGCGTGATGCTAGTTATAAGCTGGAAAACTTCACAGATGACTCAGATGTTTTTAATGGTGATAAAACAGCTTTACAGGCTTTTATTCAGAACTACAAATAATTTGCTAAAACAGAACCTCTCAATTTTATAAAATCGAAATAGTTAAACTATTATAGATTTCTTGACCATTTTATTCAAAAAAGATATTTTTGATGTATGGAAGACAAAATCTTTGAAAGTTTAGCTTACGCTGTTCCTGCGATTGTCACAGGAGCTGTAGCTTATTTTATTTTTACTGGTTTCTTAAAACAAGGCAATCAAGAAAAGAAGCTTGAATTATTAGCCGATAAGAAAAAGGAATCTTTACCAATAAGATTGCAGGCGTATGAGCGTATGCTATTGTTTTGCGAAAGAATTAACCCAATCAAGTTATTGCTAAGAGTAAAACCCATTGGAAATTCTACAACAGATTATTTACAATTACTTTTAGCAAGCATTGAGCAAGAATTCGAACATAACATGGTTCAGCAATTGTATATTTCTGATGAATGCTGGAATGTGATCATCGCTTCTAAGTCGGCTGTAATAAATACACTTAAGCAAGTTGCTGAAACGTCAGAATCTGCCAGCTACTTTAGAGAAAATGTATTTTTGGAATACTCAAAAAAAGAACCTCAAACTAATACAGGAGTTGCTTTTTTGAAGAATGAGGTTAAAAAAATGATCTAAACAATGATATAAATAAAAAAGCCGACACTTCCGTGTCGGCTTTTTCTTTTTCACAGCAGATCAGATTTAGAATTTATATCTAAGGCCTAATCGATAATTTCTCCCACGAGTCGAAAATCCAAAGACTTCTTGAAAGTCTTTGTTTAATATATTGGTCACATTTGCAAATAATGTGATTCCTTTTGCTAGTTGATGTCTGGCTCCTAAATCCAATAAGGTGTAAGCATCTAGTATTACATCTTGTCCAAGACCAAAATGTCTATCATCTCTATCACTTACAAATTGATAGTCTAAGGTAAAGTTGGTTTTATTAGAGAGAGCATATGCCAAACCTACATTTACTTTCGATTTCGGAATACGCACGGCAGTATTCTCGTTGTTGGTATACGTATAATTGGCATTTAGGTTAATATCTTCGAATAGATCAAAACTTGTATTTAATTCCAATCCATTAATGGTAGTATCGCCACCATTAAATAATCTGAACGTCGAATTATCGAAAACAATAATATTTGTTACATCTCTATTAAAGAAAACGGCATTAGCAGTAAAATTTTTCTTTTTATACTCAGCTCCTAACTCATATGTAGTACTCTCTTGTGGATCTAGTTCAGGATTTCCCCAAGAAGCAAATAACTCCTGAATAGATGGTGCGACGAATGCAGTACTTAAGGATCCAAATACTCTAAAATATCCATCTTCTTGAATAAATCGGTAAGATGGGTTGAAATTGTATACTAGATTACTTCCATAAATACTGTGGTTATTCCATCTTACACCCGCATTTAAATTAAATCCAGATTCTGATATATACACAATGTTTGCATAAGGATCAGTAATCGTTGTTTTTGGTTCTTCTGCAAATTGAGTCTCTACCAATTCTGTTTGATTGAAAGGAATTTCGAAGGTTCTGATCTCATTAGATTGCATGTTTAATCCTGCAACCAGCTTCGCTTTACCAAAATTATGTTTTACAAAGGCATCGATCATTAGATTATCACCATCACTTTTTGAAGGAAAACTGGTTAATTCTCTATTGATATCAAATTGAGTAAAAGCAAAATTCAAATGAGCACTCCCCTTTTCATATCTATATTCAGGAGAGAAACTGAATCTGTAATTCGTTTCTGTGGTTCTATTAGATCCATCCAAAAAAGAACCTGAATCGAAACTATTATTGAAAGTACTTGTATTAAAATTAGCCCTTAAAGAGAACTTTTCAGAAAACTGATAACCCAATCGAACATCAAAATTATTCCTTCTAAATGGATCATCTCCGAAGGATTGATTTGCAGTATCATCTTTAGCGGCTGATATACCGCCAGATTCAAAAGAAGAGAAGTTTATCAAATAATCAAAACTATCAGACCTTCCATTAATTCCAAGGTTTGTTTCTACAACACTACCCGAGTCTTCAGAATTAACCGTTTGATTTGTTCCCAAAAATGCACTGACGTCGGCATTAAAACCACCATCTAAGCCTTTTTTCATGCGAATATCGATGACCGCTGTAGCTGCCCCTGATCCATACAATGTACTGGATGCTCCTTTATAGATTTCAATCGATTCTATTTGTTCAAGGTTGATGAATCTCAGATCATAATTATTCTGCAAAGGGTCAATGATTTGAAGTCCGTCTATTAAAATTACCACTTCACTGGATCGTCCTCCGCGAATGAATACACCTAGGTTTTGACCAAAAACATTGGTGTTTCCATTGATCTCAATTCCCGAAATCCTATTGATCACATCAACCAAGGTCTTTCCTTTGTTGTTTTCGATCATTTGCGGTGTAATCTTGTGAACGATCTTTCCAGAATTTTCCTTCTTGATCTTAAATCTTGAATCGATAACTATCTCGTCTAATTGTTCTCGTTTTAGCTCGTCTTTTTTTTCTTGTGCTGACGATACACTGAGTATTCCTAGGGTGCATACACCCGCAAGAATCCATGATTTGTTCATGTTGAATGATTTAATTTTTACAAATAAATCAGGTAAAATTTTTGTACGAAAAATGTTAGTCTTAGTACATAAACCTCTATCCCGAAAGTTTTTTACTCGTGACTTAAGGCAGGTCTCCTGGCTTTTTAATATTATCAAACCTTCCCAACTAATATCAGTCAGTGGCATAAGAATATGATAATATTCCTTTGAAGGATACTGAGTTAAAAAAGAGGTAATTCTATCAACTCAGCATAAACTTACAGTTGCGGGAACAGCTTAGGAATTTCACCTAATTCCCTTTTAATTCGATACAAATGACATTTGCATCAAAACCAAAAATCACGGCAAAGGTAGCACTATTTTATGGACAACAAAGATTCTTAGAAAAACATTTTGTAATCTTGTGGTCTACAAAATTCTGTAATGTCTCTTAGATCTACTTCATTCTTGTTTCTCTTTTCACTTCTATTTTTAAGTGTATCATGTGAATCGAAAAAGACAGGATCAAAAGAACCTATTTTAGATAAAGTATCACTTAACATAAATTATGCTAAAGGCTTTGATATACAGTGTTTTAATAAATATAAGAAGCTCATTATTAAAAGTCCTTATCCAGATGCTACCGAAACGTTCGAATATATCTTGAAATCAAAAGATACTTCGGCAACTGTAGACTGGAAACTTCCTTCAATTAGTGTCCCCATTGAGAAAATTGTGGTTACTTCAACAACTCATATTCCTATGTTGGAATTGTTGAATGTAGAGAATAGTCTTGTTGGATTTCAAAGCACCCAGTATGTTTCTTCTGATAAAACGAGAAAAAGGATAGATGAAGGAAAAGTTACAGAACTAGGAAAGGAATTTGCTCTGAATACAGAGATCTTGTTTGAATTAGAACCCGACGCAGTTATTGGCTTTTCAATGACCAAAACTAATAAGACTTATAATCTCATCAATGAAATGGGAATCCCTGTGATCTTAAATGGAGACTGGTTGGAAGAAACCCCATTAGGAAGAGCAGAATGGATCAAGTTCTTTGGAGTTTTGTATGGTAGAGAAAAAGAAGCTGATAGTATTTTTAAGAGAATTGAAAAGGATTATAACAACGCAATAGAAATCGCTAAGCAGGCAGATGCGAAGCATTCCATTCTTTCTGGGGCTATTATGAGAAATGATGTTTGGAGTTTACCGGGTGGAGAAAGTTTCGTCGCACAATTCTTAGATGATGCCAACTTAAATTATCTGTGGAGTGAAACTAAGGGTAAAGGGAGTTTAAACTTGAGTTTTGAAAGTGTTTTTGATAAAGGAAAAGATGCAGATTTTTGGATTGCACCTGGTTATTTTTCTTCGAAGGCACAAATGTTAGATGGGAATAAAAACTACGCCGACTTCAAATCTTTTCAAAACAATGAGATCTATACTCCATCCACAAAAACTGGCCCAACGGGTGGTGTCATCTATTATGAGTTGGCTCCTACTCGACCTGATTTGGTGTTAAAAGATATTATCAAGATCACAAATCCAAAACTACTTCCAGACCATGAATTGGTCTTTTTTGAAAAGATGAACTAGGTATTTATTTGTTCTAACCTGTGCGCTCTCATATACAGGTACATGGGAAATGCAAAAGCTATAGCAATAAGAAAAGTCAGAGGAATAAGAATCCACCAATATTTGACCTTTAGTTTAATTGCATCAGGAATATACCATACAAAGAATGTAAGAACGACAACGGAAAGATCTGCACCAAATGACTTTCCAGCATAATTAACCTGAGCCATTTCAAAGAAATAAACTATAGATGTATTATCGTGTTCAAGAAAGAATAGAATATTATAATACCAAGTATAGCATAATCCAAGTATTGCTATCAACAGAAAGATATATTTTCTTTTCATTTCTGGTGTTCTCTGAATACTCTAAAATAAAGTGATTTGCCCGTCGTCCTGGGTTTTTGGATCTTCAGATTCGGTCTCCTTAGAATTAGATGTCGAAGTTTCGTTAGATGATACTGAACTCTCACTTACAACTTCTTCATCAACCACTTCAACTTCTTCTACAGTAGGCTCTTCTGGTAATTCATAGGGTAATGGATCCAATAAGTTCACCTGCTTTATTTTTTCAGAAGTAAGTGTATTCCCCAAGGCTTTGATTCCTTTTACCGCAATAAACTCCTCAAAATTGATCTCTTTCTTCTCTAAAGATCTCTTTGAAAAGACGATTTCTCCCATAGGTCTATAATCTGTTGCAATGATGGTAAGTTGAGAATTAGGATGCTCAGAAATGAACATTTCCTCCTTCTCCTCAGTCTCTATTAAGAATCGCTTGACGTAGTATTTTTGCTTTTCTCCTTCGAAATAGATAGCCGATAAAGGTTTCTTCGGATCCCATTTCTCGAGAACAATCATGTCACTCTCAAAATGCATTTGAAGATTTGGAGTTACCGCTTTCACCTTTCCGGATTGGGTAGCTATCAAGATCTTGTCTTCAGCTCTGAATTCTCCTAACAAATCTCCTCTTCCATCAACATTCAATCGTTGAACAGTATCGTCAAACCAAATCTTACGAGGTTTTAATGTAGAAACTCCGGCCGATTTGAATTCTACTTTTCGAATTGCATATTTTGTAATCGTGTTACCTCTTACTCCACGGCCTTTAACGCCAAGATCTGCAAAATCAATATCCCACTTCAGTTTCTTGATACTTCCAACTGCTCTTAAGATAATAGTTACTACTTCTGCTTCTCCGTTGGGGTTTGCCGAGAAATAATGAACGACAGAACCTTTATTCCCATTAGTTAGATCATATTCTTTGTCTCGAGTGACACCTGTCACGTTGAAACGTTTCATATAACTAGGTCCACCTCTACCATCTCGATACATCATATTGTAGACCGTTCGTTTGTCTTTCTTCTTAAAGACAGCAATATGGATGATGTCTTTACCGACAAAGGTCTTTGATGCAACTTTTGTTACCATCATCTGTCCGTCCTTTCTAAACACGATCACATCGTCTATATCCGCGCAATCCGCAACATATTCGTCTTTACGCAATGATGTCCCAACGAATCCTTCAGCCCTATTCACATAAAGCTTGGTATTTCTAATCACAACCTTGGTTGCCACAATATCATGGAAAGAGCGGATTTCAGTTTTTCTTTCTTTTCCCTTACCGTATTTAGACTTTAAGTCTTTAAAGTAATCAATAGCAAAATCAATCAAATTCGCTAAGTGAAACTTCACTTGTTCAATTTTCTCTTCTAGGCTCTCTATGAATTGTTTCGCCTTGTCTATATCAAATTTCGAGATCTTTTTAATGCGGATCTCTGTCAATCGAACAATATCTTCTTCCGTAACTTCTCGTTTGAGATGTTTTGTATGTGGTTTTAATCCTTTATCAATTGCAGCAATCACACCTTCCCAGGTTTCCTCTTCTTCAATGTCACGATAGATCCTATTCTCGATGAATATTCTCTCTAAGGAAGCAAAGTGCCACTGTTCTTCCAATTCATTCAACTGGATCTCCAATTCTCGTTTTAACAATTCTACTGTATAATCAGTAGATGTTTTCAACATTTCAGAAACCCCAATGAACCTTGGTTTATGATCTTCAATGATACAGCATAAAGGAGATATGGAATTCTCGCAATTTGTGAATGCATACAAAGCATCAATGGTCTTGTCTGGTGAAATATTGGGTGGTAGATGCACCAAGATCTCTACATTGGCGGCAGTATTATCCTCGATTCGCTTAATCTTGATCTTGCCTTTATCATTCGCTTTTAGAATACTATCAATTAAGCTAGAGGTAGTTGTTCCAAAAGGAATCTCTGTAATGACAAGTGTCTTTTTATCTAAAGGTGAGATCTTTGCTCTTACACGAACCTTTCCTCCTCTTTTACCGTCGTTATAATTGGAAAAGTCGGCAATTCCTCCAGTCAAGAAATCTGGGACGATCTTAAAACTGCGTCCTTTCAGATATTTAATAGAAGCATCAATGAGTTCATTGAAATTATGAGGAAGAATCTTGGTTGACAATCCAACTGCAATTCCTTCTGCTCCTTGAGCCAAAAGTAAAGGAAACTTTACAGGCAAATGAACGGGTTCTTTCTTTCTACCATCATAGGAAGATTGCC
>CAZDKB010000081.1:9032-11914 GCA_964505885.1 uncultured Flavobacterium sp. | reverse complement strand
ACATTTCCTTCTATATAGCCTTTAGAAGAATCTATTCTGTCTAATGATGCTGTACTGAAACCGCCTTGGTGTTTTTTAGCAGTTTCCGCAAAGTGAATATCAACTCCAGATAATTTACATTTTCTATCCTGTTTAATAAATAAGTCATAAGCATATTTTTTTGTTATTTTAAAATCGATTTTTCGTGATCTATTAGTTGCCCCTCTCTTAATACAATTCCATATAAAACTAGTTATTTCTTCTTTAGATCTTCTCCTTATACCTCTGCATTTTTTGCATTCATAATTGTTTGAACATGATTTAAAAGAAGAGGAGATGGCTTCAAATTTTTCTCCACATGAGCATTGACATAACCATTTCTCATGTTTCCCTTTTTCACTTGGTAATGCTTCTACTATAGTAACATTACCAACTTTTTTGTTTAGCCAGTCTATTGATTGACCACGCAATGGGATATTGTAATAATGAATAGCTTTAAAAATAGAATTAACAGAATAACCAATAATTTTAGAAATTTCTAAGACTTCTATTTTTTTATCTACATATAATTCTATCAGTTTTTCTTTATTTATAGCTGTGCCTTTTATCGATTGACCATAGCAAGATTTTGAACAAAAAGTTCTTCTAGTGATTTTTTTTTGGCAAGTTTTGCATTTTTTTTCCATTGTTGTAAACTCCGTGTTGTTTAGTGTTAATTATTATACACTATACTATACACCATATTTACATAAATAGTTAATAAACTTATCTAAATTTTGTTTTATTACCTCTTCAGGAAACATATTTTTATCTCTACATTGAAACAGAATCCAACTATATTTAAATGATATAACTTTTTTAGCAAATTCTTTTCTAGATTTTATGTCAATAGAATCATTATACAATACATTTATCTGATCTACAACAGATTCTATGTCTTTTTTCGCTTTTTCAATATTACTTTTTAATTCGGGAAAATAATTTAATATTTCTGATATTTCGTTTTTAAGTACAGTAGAATATAGAAAAGAGCTATTAATGTTTTTATTAGAAAACTGTCTATGAAGCATTATATAACTAGAGGACTTCACTTTAATCCGAAGGTTATTGGAGTCCCGTAAAACGTATCCTTCAAAAGTAGGATCGTATTCCTCGGCCTGCTTGAGTATTCGTTGAACTTGATCTACCGATCCAAATGAATAAACCTGAGGCATAATTAAATCAAGACGATCCGACAATTCCTCGCAGTCATCATGCGATAGTTCATCCTCTCTTTGAAAGGCAGATAAAAGGACAGCAGATGGTGTTGGATAGTCAGTAACTACTTTATTATAACGAGAACATAACTCAAAACAATAAGTAAAGTTTTTATCTAACTTTTTCCAATTAGGTAAGGCTAGAGTAAATAACTCACGCCATTTCATTCCTGAGGAATTCACTTCCCCTTCTCCAAATGAACCGCGAGTGTTTAAGTGCCACATCCCGCCCCAATAATAGATTAGGATTAATGAACCGTCCAACTTATCGTAAGTATATGAACTTGACCAATTAAATTGATTATGCTCATCAGTTTCACCTAAATTAAAGAATCTTGTAAACGAGCGTGCAACCAATTCCCAGTTATTCTTCGAATCAAGAACCAATCCGCGACACTCACGAACGATTGGATTTGTTTTATGTTTTGCGGAATCGATCTGAGAATAGTTAAGGATAACCCGACCATCTTCATGTTTCGTGTTTTTAATTCCATAATATTCTTCAAGTTTTTCTAAAGACTGCTTTCGCAAAAAATCTTGAACTAACATGACTATCCTTCAAAAATACGATTAATTAATTTATGCATTAAATCAATGGCTTTTTTCTCGTCAAGATCTACTATATCGCCATCCTCGTCAATTTTTATGAACGAGATACCAGCATTACCAAGTGCCTCATAAAAGTTCCAGTAATAATCGGAATAACCAAATGGTCTTTTAGCATTAAAGTTATAACGTTGAGATATCAATGTAACCAGTAATTTTTTTAAAGCATCTTTGATTGTCATTGTTTCATCGTATGGAGCATTAAGTAATTGATTGTAATTCACTGACTCATCCTTTTGTTAAGTTCCAATTGCCGAATCTCGAACTCAATGATAGCACGATCTTGAAATCTGTCAAGCATTTTTTGGATAACTTCTCGTGGAACTCCATGAGTATTCCTTTTGAAGCACTCATCAACATCTTTTGACCAATAGTTTTTAGGTTCAAGAATGTCAATTTTGTATCCATGCAAGACAGCCATTTGAGCGTATTCCTTAACTTCTTTCCATGTGGTGTTGGTGTTGTCTACGATAACAACCGGGACATCATTATGCAGAGCCTGCCTCGTTCTCTTCTGATTCCATCGATGCGCTTGACCAATTTTTGCAAAGTCGAATTGGTAGGGATGCTCCTCGTCCACGTACCAGTAATCATCTGTGCTGAAAATTTGACAGTCGATACCTAATTCATCATGGTTCTTTTTTATTTGTTTTGCGAGGTACGACTTACCGCTTCCCGGTACTCCCCTGCACACAACTAATGTCTTTTTAGTCATAATAAATATTTCAGCATATACAGAGCAAGCTCATACTTATCTTTCATGCTGCCTTTCTTAAGTGATTGAAGATTGTGTTCAATATCAGCGATTTTTACTCTAGTCGCATGTACATTTCTACTTACTTGTCTAATGTAGTCAAGATAGGACTGATCCTTAGTCTTAGTTATAGCCAAGACTCCATTCCCAATCTCGTTTCCAAACTCTTTGAAAATCTCTTCAATAGTAACGTTAGTATCTTCAACTACATCATGTAGCCATGCAACGCAAACTGTTTTTTCGTCATTGTATTTTTTAACAGCATTTGCTACTGCTTCTGGGTGGGT
>CAZDKB010000081.1:0-8932 GCA_964505885.1 uncultured Flavobacterium sp. | reverse complement strand
CCATCGAGGATTATCAAGTCCTACATCAAAAATACGACCTCTACAAAAGTCTTTATGAAGGTTGTTATGAGTGTGTCCGTGCAACATAATAGAGCCGCGACCTGACTCATTCCAACTTGCTTTAGGATAATGACTGCAACAGTACAGAGTCTTATTATACCTGAACTCTGTGTAATGTCCAGTCCAAATAAACAAATCTCGATTTTTCCATACTCCCTTGTCATGGTTTCCAAATAGAACCGCTACGTTCTTACAGTTGATTCTATTGCGGAACTCTGCTACCTTGTCTTTGCCTCCAAACGACCAATCCCCAAGAGACAGAAGGATATCATCAGGACCAACAGTCTTGTTGATATTTTCTACGAGACGGTCAGTCATCATAAACTGATCTTGAAAATCCCGATCTGCTCCAGAATTCCAATTGGTTGAGCCTGAGCAAAGATTCTTATGGTAAGCATGTGGATCGCTCATAATGTACAAGCGGTCAAAATCACTACCTTCGAGATTCAGAAAGTGAAAATTTCCATTCCAGTTCTTCATACTATCTCCAAAAGTTAATTAAGGGTTTTCTTTTTTTCTCAGCGTAACATTTCGTATAGTATGTTCCACCAGTTTTAGCTTGTGGATTCCATAATATAAAGCCAATATCTCCATTGTTTACCATAGCCTCATCCCGTTTGATGAAGCAGTCTGGATTGTATGTATCGCTAATGATATGAACTTTTTCAGCTTTGTCAAGAATACATTGATATCTTTTTTGACTTTCCTTCGGCCATTTACCGCCCTGTCCATGAAACGGAACGTATGCATGAACGGGGATTCGTAATTTAATCGCTTCTTCAGCTAACCATGTGTCCCATCCAATAGCCATGCCTGAAATGACACAATCTGGTTTAACCGCCTGTAGCCGTTGTTTTAGCTCAGCCTTGATTGATACCGCCCAAGGCATTTCTTCGTTATATCCACATGGGAAAAATTTAGGTCTATGACCTGTTCCAAATACAATACTCATTTTATTCCTCGATTAATTTTTTACCGTCTACTATAACCTCTCCACCAAATAGTGCTTTCGGCAAAGAACCGTCCCATTTATCAACTGCTTCACGCATCACTTCTAGTGTCTGGAGTTTCATGTAGACTTCCGGATTTTCTTGCAACAACGACAACTCTTTAGCTCTAGCTTCAGCTACCAATGTGATACCTTCTGCCTCTCCACGTCGCGATTCAAGAATTTGAGCGGCTTCGCCCTCTCCCTTTAGTCTCAATGCCTCTTTACGAGCTTCAGCAGCTTTTGTCTCTGCTCTGGCTACTTCTTCATCTTGTTGTGCTTGGAATACATTATCAATCGATGTTTGAATTTCCTTACTTTCATATGTAAAGCCACCAAATTGACCTAAAGTAGTAATTGTAATACCCTTTTCCTTAAAATAAGGAATAACCCCATCCAACTCTTGAGGTTCCTTCTCCCCAGTGTCGGGATTCACAACCTGAATTGTTCCACCGTTTTTAACAACATTCATAATGTATTGTTTCTTGTCTCTTAGGTCATCCATATTGTAACCATTAGAGATATGATTATAAATTTCCTGCACTTTGCTACGAACTTCACTATCCATAATTTGTGCTAATGAAGTGACCTCGACTGTAAATGCGGCACCACCTTTAGTTTCCACCTGACGATTGCTCTTTGGTGGGTAGTTACTTAGAAACACAATGGCATCTTCTTTATTTGCAATATTCGCCGTGATGGTAATACCCGTGCTGAATCCTACTGAGTCCGATGATTCAACCCAAATTCCTTGATTTTTATTACCAACAGAGGGGGTCCATTCTCTAGTCTCAACTTCCGTGTTCACAACAATTAATCGAGCGGCTGGCCTCCATTCTCCAGTTGACCCATCCTCCCAAAAGAAATATCTAGAAGTTTGCTTCCAGTAATAGGGGATTTGCACTTTTCTCGCGTTGACATATCTATCGGCATAAAAATTATCCATGCTTCCATCATTGTCTTTGCCTTTTGGTGTAATAACCGCCTGTCCATTATCATTAATGGTCTCAACTAAGAATGCAACTTCAGATGTGCCAATATCTACCATAAGTGCTTCATGGTAAGGCTTCCAACAACCGGAAAACATTAGGACGGTAAACGCACAGAACAACATAGAACTCTTTTTCATTTTTTAAATCCTCTAAAAATACCAAAAATAATTAAAACTAAATACCCAAACCAAATACTAGGCCAAACATTTAACCTTTGTACTGTATCAGTTACAACTGATGGGTCTTCAAACTGTCTCATAGCGATCTCTGTAGATACCTCTGGTTGAACAATATTCCAAACACTGTTAACAACCAATAGTATAATTCCGATTATGATTATTATATATTTCATCACTTTTCCTCCAACGATTTTCTCTCTGTTTTTAACTTCTCATTCTCCTTCCGGAGTTTATTATTCTCGTGCCGCAGGGTTGCAATCTTTCCGTGCAATCTCTGAAGTTGCTCCAAGTAATTCGCAGCTTGTTTTCTGGAGTGTTCTTCTTTTTGCTGTGCTTGCTTGAGAGCTTTTTGTTGCTCTGGAGTGAACAACTTACACTCTGGCTTGTGGTCCTCCCAGCCAAACATACCGCACGAGACACAACACTGATAACGCTCAGAGTTTTGTCGCATACGGACTCTGCCCACTTTTTGTCCGCAAAGTAAAGTGTGAATCCATTTAGGTAGACTCATTGTTGCTCCTCATACTTCTTTTTCTTCATCTGTGAGTTTAGCGAGTGCATTTTCTCTTATTTCTTTTTCGTTTCTATAACCAAGTTTTACTGGTTTTACCATTTTAATCTCTCATTGTTTTATAAAGTCCGGGATATGCCTTAATCAATTGAGGTATGACGTTATGTCTCATTCGATTACGTGGGTGACTCACATCCTTATTTGATGGGTCATCGAGATACATGATACCATGCTTTTGAAGATAGTCAATGATTTCTTTTTTAGAAACTCTTAAAAATGGGCGAATCAAGCTACATCCATTCACACGCCCAAGGCATTCTTTAATTCTTTGTTCTTTCCCTTTACAAAAACCCATTAACATAGTCTCGATTTGATCATCTAAGTGGTGAGCAGTAATAACGGGATAGTCCATGAATTGATCGAAAAACTTATATCTTGCATTTCTCCAGAACTGTTCTTTGGAGCAGCCTTTTGGGGGTAATTCACCAATTGTACCAACAATCAATTTAACCCCTTTTGCATCACAGTATTTTTCTAGAAATTCTTGTGATTGACTTCCAAAAGCTGTACCGTGATTAAAGTAGAGACAGGTCACGTCCTTTCGACCTGCCAATAAGAAATGCAACGCAAACATGGAATCCATTCCACCGGAAAGGGCAAGGTAAATTTTATTAGGAGTTTTTGAAATAACCATTTTTAATCCCAAATATTTTAATAATTCTGTTACAACGGTTTTTGGTCCAATCTTCAACAACTCCATTCTTTATACAAAGAACATGACCTCTTGTAAAGACCAAATAAGTGCCAAAATTATCAATCTCTCTTTCAAGGGTTCTTACAGTTTTAGATCGGTAAGAGCTTGTAACATCTATTAATCTAAAACCTAATTCCGTAATAACTTGCCGAGTCATCCACCTTTTTGATGTTCTACGTTTTTTTCTTCCTAGATACTCATATCTTTTAAGAACAATATCAATGGAAGTTTCTGTAGCTATAGATACTGCTATTGGAGCACATGCGTTATATTCTCCAATTGAATCAATATAACCTCTAACACCGGCGTAATTCATCATACCCTCTATTAAAAGTTAAAAAGAAAAGGGGTAAACGCTCACCCCTCTTGATCTTCATCTTCCCACTCGAACTCTTCCAGTTCTTCGTTTGTCAACAAGAACCAGTCGTGCCACTCTTCATTATCTTCCCACATTATATTCTCCTGTTACTTTGTATTTGGAACATCTTGCTTTTTCGCAATTATGATCTCTAGGAATACTTACGATATGCCGTGGGTCGATTTCAACCTGAACAACAGTATTATCAGTTGTCCAACTTTGAGCATATGTAAGTGCCGCAATGTGGAGTCCGGGACCGCATGGTTTATCTGGATTATCCTCAACTAAGTGTGCTGGCATATCATTAATATCACCAACATTGTTTCGGATGGTTCCAGTTCTTACATCCACATAGTCACCTTGTTTGACTAATCTACCTTTATAATCAGTAAATTCATCACCCTCATATTTCTTGACTCCTTTCCATGCAATGATATTACCACTTCTGGAAATTGCAATACGTTGATGTTCAAGAAAACTCAAAAGATTTTGAACAGTTCTGTAACGACCACTTTTGATGGCTTTCTCAGTAAATCTCAGCAATCCTTTGCAATCAAAACCATCGGCAATGTCTCCCAAAATTCTAGTCTGAATGACTTCGGGCAGTTCTTGACCATCGTATGTCAAAATACCGTTCTTGCATTGAAAGTTGCCGTCAGACCATGACTGAATCTTGACTCCATCGCAGAATACTCTTTCGAATTTCTTATGATCGTTATTCTTGATACATTCCACAAGAGGGATGTAATTACGATGCGAAGAGTCAAAAGTCATCACTCGACCACCAATGACAACTGAATAACTTCCTTTTCCATCCTTAATGTACTGCATTTTTTTCTACCTCTTTAATGTAATTGGTAACATCTGTGTTCTTCAACGATGAAGATGGAACGTATTTTAACATAGGATATTCTGAAATCAAGTCCTGAATTTCTGAATCAAAACATTTTTCTTGAATTTTGATGCCGAATTTCCGCAAAACATCCTTAAGTTCGTATGGACATTTTTTCATCATACGGATTTCGTTAAGCTTTTCACGGAAAATACTTCGTGTGCTGATTTCAGCCATTCTCTCAATAAATTCCTGATTTGAATAACTAATACTATAATCAGTATAACTTCCCGATAGTTGTTCTTTGACATAATCATCAAGAGAAATCCATTCTTTTTTATTGAACCTCTTTGATTCCGCAAATTGTTTCTTTACACCATAAACCTCGACATTGGTAAAATATGCCGCGAAAGTGTTTAACTTGCCAAAACCATCAATCGGTTCATATCTAGAAATTTTAACATAAACCTTTCTCCCGGATGGAACATCGTTGCACTCATCCCATTTGGCATGATCTTTTGCGTATTTATCACCATTGTAAAGATACACGGAGCCTGTCTTTTGACGAGTTGATTGAGTTTTATAGCTATCAAAAGCCTCAATCGGTGTGAACAATGCATCTGAAACACCAAGCTCTTTCACCTGCTCAGGATTTAGATATACAACGGTTGTTCCTTTGTCCTTTACAAAATTACGGATAGCATTTGTATATCCCTTAATTGTGTTAACGTACTTAGTTGTTTTTGCACATGGTACAATCGTATCGAATTCATTAACAGCGATGTTTTTCCAGCTATGTTTGACATAACAACTAACACCGTCTGTGGTCTTAATACGTCCATAGCCATCAATTACCGGCTTTCTAATTACGTCATTTAATTTTGACGAACCAAAATTCTTTCCTTTAACAAAAAAGACTGATTCAAGTGGACTTGGGTAAGTATCTGCTTCAGCTTGTAGATCGTCGATAACATCTTTAAGAAAGTCATCTTGAAGTTTTTTAACAACCTCTTTAGTTCTGTTATCGAGTTCCACTTTTTCACGTCCCGGATCGAATGAAATTTCACCCGGACCAACAAAGAACATGCCATTAATCCCCATTGGATTTGCTTCTGATGGTACAGAATAGGCAACGTTCCCCATAACGATCTTTAGACCATGATACTCTTCGTCGATTATTCGGTAATTTGCCCCCTCAAGGATAGTCTTACTCTTGAATTCCTCAATTTTTTCAATTACTGAGGTCTTATTAATGGTCGGCAACTTATCGAAATAACGAAAAACCTTATAAGCATCCTCCTCAAATTCCCAAAAACGCCCATCAATATCCATGCGGACTTCAATACCTGTAGGCTCGTCCGAATCAGTCTCAGATAAAAGAGCAATACTTGGCATATTGTTCTCGTCTTTATAGATTGTGTAGACTCTTTGTGTTACTCCATCGAATGCAATAACTGTAAAACTATCAACAAGGCAGAATGGCGATTTACTGCCAATTCCAAGGCAACCAATAACGTCATTATTACCGTCTTTATCGGAGTCGAAGTATGTAGAATATTGACTCATGATCTTACTATGTGACATACCAACGCCATAGTCACGAAATCCCAACCAAGGCTCAATCATAGTTGGTAGATGTACGATGTACGGATCGGGATTACCAGCTTCAATATGAGAGTCATGAGCATTACATGCAAGTTCACGAATAACAGCTTCGATTTTCTTACTGTAAATCTTATTTGAGAAAATATCGAAAGCTTTAGCTCCGATTTTCGCGGTCATTGCGACACTTTCGAAATTACCAGAAACTTCAACATCTTTACGTTCTTGTGTAAGAATCATTTTACTCTCCAAAGTGATTGTTGATGGTATGACGATATTTTACCATGTTTTTCAAGAAGTCAAGCTTAATTTAAACTTTTTAGAGCGTCAATAAATCGAGTAGATTCATCATTATAAGATAATCGTTTTTGTTTAGTTTTCGACATAACTATTCCCTAAGAGAAGAAACCACCCCAAAATAATAAAGAATATTCAATAATCATACCGATTAACATGTTTTTAGATGATATTTTTGACGGTTGGCCGTCTTTAGCTAAACTAATTCCAAGAGCCATCATGGTAATTGCAATAAAAATAAGCTGTGGTAATTGCATGTTATTTCCTATTTCGTGTGATCCGTTATTGATCCGTCTTGATTGAGTGCAACAAAGTAACTTGCATGAATCTTGAACAGTGGAATGATTCTATCATCCTGACTTTCTTTTGTCCATACATTTACCCGGAATTTATTTGAAAATAAATGAACAGCATCAATTTTGAACAGGTTGCGAATCTCGCCAACAAAGTCTTTCAATGTTTTATCGGGAATTCTTGTTGGTCTAAAAGGGGGAATTGTTTTTTTGACTCTTTTCTTTTTTTCTTCAATCATTACATTTAACCCCATTCTTCCGTCTTTTCTTGATTTGTTTTTTCCAAGCTTTGTTTAAAGGTTTCCATTCTGATTTAGTGATGGGATTTGCATTAATAATGGTAAAGCCAGATTTTTCTGCATCAATACCAAGTACCTCTATTCCAAAAAAATAACTTCCAAATAATTGACCAAGTATGCAGTTATCGATATCACTCATTGATAATTTTTTTAACTTGATCTCATTATACCAATTTGGATATTTTTCGTCAAGCAATTTTGCCCCTAATTTAACTTCTTTCATTTAAATTATCCTGTGTAAGATTTTGCAAATAGGTAATTTTTAAATCCCCGATATTCCATTTACCACGTTCAGAGAAGTCGTTTAAGATTTCATTAGTGGTTTTATCCCCGTTGATAGTAATGATAGCAAGTGGACTTTCTCTGAAAGAGATTAGAGCATTTAATTTAGGAATAACGTAAATATCATCAGGATGAACCATAACCTCTTGAGAATCAAATCGCTCTTTACAAAGATAGAACCTGATCCTTTTATCGACTTTCAATCGTGGTGGTTCGTAATCAAATTCACCGTCCATAGTTTGATGTTGTTGTCCATCTTCATAGGTTCCGGTACATTTTACTTTCGATCCGGTAATTGTCAACACTTTGTCATTGGCGATTTTTTCAACAACCTTTTTATCATCAACATAAGTGACGATGCTGATATGACTTACTCGAACTCTATCTCCGATAGAAAGGTTAAGTGGATTTTTTTTACTCATTTGCTTCTTCCGTATTATAAACCTAAGACTCGTCTTTCTTGTGGTGTCAGTTTTGATAATGCAGTTTCTTTTAATTCTTCATAGCTCTTTGCTATTCATAACAATTCCCATTCACCATCGATAAAGTCTGTGGTTAGATTACATCTATTATCAAAATCACCCATCATGTACGATCCTTCGATACGATAGACATGCCCTGTTTTTACCAACCTAGCGAAGTTGCCTTTTTTCATATATTCCCAAGCCGCATAGAAACAGACCTTTTCGTGGTAAGGTTCAATATTTTCAATCGGTAATAAATGGGGGGTGACTACTTTAATATCAACACCATTAAATGTTTTAAAACAATGTTCATTCTTTCTACTATCATAATACATGTAAGTAGACTTATCCAGCTTAACTTTTCCACCACTTAACATATGTGAGATAGCTTGTGTTCTATTCATCCCAATCGTTCTCCGCAAAAATTTCTCTACTTACTGAAGTAATATCTATAACTTGTTCCCAATATCCTGTCAAGTCTTTTTTATTAAAGCCGCTGTATTTAGCATACTTTTCCAATACTTGATTCATTGAAAGGAATTCTATCTTGTGGACAAGAATTGTTATTAATGGATTTCCTTTATACAGAATTCTTACTACGTTCTGCATTTCGTTTTTCCTGAAAAGTATCTAATTCCCAAGGTTGTAAATTCTGATGCTTAATCATATGAGCAAGGAAAAAATCCATATGATCTGTATCGGGTTTAAATATGTTACCATCCCAATTGCGTTTGTCAAGAAAAACCTTTAGGACTTCAGCCTGTTCTTCTGTCACTAGATGTTCTTTGAATTCGAGCAGGGTAGCGTTGGCAATACTACCGGCTAGTTGTTCAAGTTCTGACACGGTGAATCTTTTTTCTGATGAGAGATAATCGTCACTTCCCCAAGTTACTACATCCCCATTCCAGAATTCACTCTTAATCCATTTTCTCATACAGCCTAACCATTGACCGCCCCATTTATTCAAGAGTCCTGTTGCTAATTTGTTTGATTTGATAACTTTGATAATATCGTTATTCAT